>JBDTXW010000123.1:0-8236 GCA_040005975.1 Betaproteobacteria bacterium
CCGTTGTATTGCTGCAGATCGAGCGGATTGATCGTCACCGCCGGCGAAGTTTCGGTCAGTCCGTAGGCCTCGATCAGCGGCTTGCCGGTCACTTCCGCCCAGCGCTCGGCCACCGCCTTCTGTACCGCCATGCCGCCGCCGAGCGTCATTTGCAGCGGCGAAAAATCGAGCTTGTGGAAGTCGGCATTGTTGAGCAGCGCGTTGAACAGCGTATTGACGCCGGTGAAGGCGGTGAAGCGGTGGCGGCCCAGTTCCTTGACGAGGCCGGGGATGTCGCGCGGGTTGGTGATCAGCACGTTCTCCCCGCCCAGCGTCATGAACGTCAGGCAGTTCGCCGTCAGCGAAAAGATGTGGTAGAGCGGCAGCGGCGTGATCACGACGTGGCTTTGCGCGCCGAGGAAGGGCCGGACCCACGCCCCCGCCTGCAGCAGGTTGGCGACGATGTTGCGGTGCTGCAGCATCGCCCCCTTGGCCACACCCGTCGTGCCGCCCGTGTATTGCAGGAACGCGATATCGTCGTGTCCGACGGGAACTGCTTCGAGCTTATGTCGGCGGCCCTCGGCCAGCGCCCGACCGAGCGACAGCGCATCGGCGATATGCCAGGGCGGAACCAGTTTCTTGACCCGGCGCAGCACGAAGTCGACCAGCAGTCCCTTGAGTCCCAGCATCTCTCCGATGCTGGTCACGATGACATGCTTGATCTGCGTCTTCCCGAGCACATCGGCGAGCGTGTGGGCGAAATTCTCGACGACGACGATCATGTCGGCGCCGCTGTCGGTCAGCTGATGCTCGAGCTCGCGCGCCGTATAGAGCGGATTGGTGTTGACGACCGTGCATCCGGCGCGCAATACGCCGAACAGGCAGATCGGGTATTGCAGGACATTCGGCATCATCAGCGCAACACGCGCGCCCTTGGGGAGCCCGCGCGCCTGCAGGAATGCGCCGAATGCCGCTGACAGGGCATCTAGCTCGGCGAACGTGATCGCGCGCCCCATGCACGAATAGGCGCGTCGCGGTCCGTAGTTGGCGCAGCTCTCCTCCAGAACCTCGCGCACCGACGCGTACTGGTTCACGTCGATCTCGGCAGGGACGCCCGCCGGGTAAGACTTAAGCCAGACCCTTTCCATGCGCTCCTCCCCCAGACCCTTATTCTTATCCGATCAATGCTAGCAGTTGATCAGGCGCCGGAATCGCCCTGTCCCGCAACAAAATGCAGCGGACCACCGGTAAACGGCGCGAAGCCGGTGCCGAAGATCGCCCCGGCGTCGACCAAGTCGGCGTCCGCGACGATTCCCTCGGCGAGCGCCGCCCTGGCCTCGGCAAGCATCGGGTCGATCAGCCGGCTGGCAAGGCCCGGGGGCACCGCGCCTGGCGGGCGCTTGGCTGCCTTGCCGCCGGTCCAATCGTAGAACCCGCGGCCGGTCTTGCGCCCCAGCGCGCCGGCGGAGATCAGCGCCGTCAGTTTTTTCGGCGGCTCGGCGCCGCCCCCCAGCATCTTGCCCACTGCCAGGCAGATGTCCAGACCGACGCTGTCTGCGAGTTCGATCGGGCCGACCGGCATGCCAAATGCGAGCGCCGCCTCATCGACCGTTTCGGCAGCGATACCTTCGTCGACGCAGCGCATCGCCTCCATCAGGTAGGGCGCGAGTATGCGGTTGACCAGAAAGCCGGGCGCACTTTTCACCGGCAGCGGCAGCTTGTCGATCTTGCGCACAAACGCGGCAGCCACTGGAACCAGGTCGGCGCGAGTGCGCATGCCGACGACGATTTCGACCAGCATCATGCGGGCCACCGGGTTGAAGAAATGCAGTCCGATCAACCTGGCCGGATCGGCGAGCGGCGCACCGATCTGCTCGAGCGGAATGCTCGAAGTATTGGTTGCGAGCAGCGCCGTCCGCTTGACCTTTGCCTCGAGCGCGACGAAGAGTTTCTGCTTCGCTTCGAGATTTTCGAAGATCGCCTCGATGATCACGTCGGCGCGCGCGACACCGTCGCCGGCGACATCGGGTACGAGCCGGTCGAGCGCATCGCGCGCCCGCAGCGGATCGCGCAGCCTGTCGGCGAAGAGCTTCGCAGCCCTGCCTATCGCAGGCGCGAGCCGCTCGGCGTTCTGATCCTGCAGAGTCACCGTCAGGCCGCGCAGCGCGCACCAGGCCGCGATATCTCCGCCCATCGTGCCGGCGCCGACGACATGCACGTGCCGTATCGGCGACACTCCATCACGGCCGAAGCCTTTCAACCGCTCCTGCAACTTGAACACCCGAATAAGATTTCGTGCGGTCGGCGTCTGCAGCAGATACGCGATCGACGCCGGGTCCGTCGGCGACGTCGCCAGCGGGTCGCCATTGTGCTTTGCCCAGATGTCCAGGATCGCGTACGGCGCCGGATAATGTTCGCGGCGGGCGCGCGACGCCACCCGCTTTCGTACCTGCGCGGCAATGAGCGGCCGGAGCAGCGGATTGAGCGTCAATGACAGCGGGAACGGCACGCGTCGCGGCGGCGGCGGCTGCAACAGCAGCGCACGCGCGGTGTTGTCCATGATGCGGGGTGGAACGCACTCGTCGGCGATGCCGAGCTTCTTCGCGCGCCGCGCGTCGACGGTGCGGCCCGTCAGCAACAGGTCCAGCGCGGCCGAGGCGCCGGTCAATCGCGGCAGACGCTTGATGCCGCCCCAGCCGGGCACGATACCTAGCATCACCTCGGGCAGGCCGAGTCGCGTTCCCGGCTCGTCGACGGCGACCCGATACCTGCACGCCAGCGCCAGCTCCATGCCGCCGCCCAGGCAGAAGCCGCGCACCAGCGCTAAGGTCGGATACGGCGTCGCCGCGAGCTGTTCGAAAATATCCCAGCCGCGGCGCACCAGTGCGGTCGCGTCTTCGACGCTTTTGAGCTCGCCGAACTCCTCGATGTCGGCACCGGCGATGAATCCATTCGCCTTTCCCGAGCGGATCACCAGCCCCCGTGGCGGATCGGCGGCCAGCCGCGCCAATATCGCGCGCAACTCCTCCATGACCGCTGCAGACAGCGTATTAGTCGACGCGCCGGCGCGGTCCAGCGTAAGCCAGCTCAAGCCCTCGCCATCGCGGTCGAGCCGCCAATGCTCAAAGCCCGTCATCGCGGTTGCGCTGCTCATGCGCCGGCCTCCCCGGCAGGCGGCCTCATGCGCGCTCGACCAGCATCGCACCACCCTGCCCGCCGCCGATGCAGATCGTCGCAATGCCGCGCTTGCCATTGGTGCGCTTGAGTACGTTGAGCAGGTGCAGCACGATGCGCGCGCCCGAAGCGCCGACCGGGTGGCCGAGCGCAATCGCTCCGCCGTCGACGTTGAGTTTGGCAGCATCGATGCGGCCGAGGGCGGCCGGCAAGCCGAGCTCGTCGCGGCAGTAATCGTCGCTTTCCCAGGCTTTCAGGCAGGCGATCACCTGCGCGGCGAATGCCTCGTTAATCTCCCAGGCGTCGATATCGCCAAGCGTGAGAGCGTGCCGGCGCAGCAGCGGTGTCGCGGCGTGGACCGGCCCCAGGCCCATCTGTGCCGGATCGAGTCCCGCCCATTCGCTGTCGACGATCGTGCCCAGCACCGGCAGCTCGTGCTTGGCCACGGCGGCTTCCGACGCGAGCACCAGCCACGCCGCGCCATCGGTAATCTGCGAACTGTTGCCGGCCGTGACATTGCCGTATTTACGATCGAAAAACGGCTTCAGCTTGGCGAGGTTCTCCGGCGTCGAGTCTTCGCGCACCCCGTCGTCTGCCCGGTAAAGCTTGCCGTCGCGGTCGTACAGCGGGACGAGCTCGTGATCGAAATGGCCGGCCTGCTGCGCGGCGAGGACGCGCCGGTGGCTTTGCGCCGCAAAGGCATCCATTTCGCCGCGCGTGATGCCGAAACGGAAAGCGAGATTTTCGGCCGTCTGCCCCATCATCAGCCCGACGATCGGGTCCGTCAGTCCCTTCATGATCCCGATGACGGGTGTCAGCATCGCCGCAGGACTGAGCTTAAGGAAAGCTCCGGCTTTCTGGCCAAAAGTCCGCGCCGCGCTGAACGCGGCGAACCACAGCACCATTTTCTCCGAATACAGAAGCGGCGCTCGCGACAAAGCGTCGACGCCGCCGGCGAGCACCAGGCTCGATCGGCCGGCGCGTATGTTGGTCAGCGCGGAATCGAGCGCCTGCATGCCCGATGCGCAATTGCGCATCACCGTCCAGCCGGGAACCTTGAGACCACAGCCGATGCGCAGCGCGACGACGCGGCCGATATTGACCTCGTCCGGCGACGGGCTCGCGCAGCCGAGGATCACTTCGTCGAGCTCTTCGGGTGCGAACGGCATGCGCGTCAGCAGCGCGCGGCCGGCCTGCACGGCAAGGTCGGAGGCGGAAAACGGCCCGGGCCGGTTGCGCGCTTTCAGGAACGGCGTGCGCGTGCCGTCGACGACATACACCGGCTCGATCATTGCCGCCTCGTCATTGGATCATCGGTTTCGGGCGCGAAGCGCATCATGCCGCGGCGATCTTGCGCGTGGCGGCGGCCGTACCCGCCGCCACGGAGGGCTTGAGCTCGGAAGCACCCAGGTCCTGCGGAAAATCATCGACGCGGATCACCCGATCGGCGAGCTCGTTGGCCCGATGCAGCAGCCTGAGGTCGTCGGCGGTGATGAGGCCCGCCTCGACCGCAGCGGCGCCGCGATCCGCGGCCGGGGCGGTGCCGAAGCGGCCGGCCTTGAACGCCTCGCGCATGCGGGCCTCGATCGGCTCGGCAGCGAGCGTAGCCGCGAGCGCCAGCTCGATCGCACCGAGCGCGTCGCCTTCGTCCTCGGGCAGGTACATGCCGGCGGTCAGGCGATCGCGGGTGGGCGAAGGCTCGATCAGAAGCCGCGCCACTTCGTGGCCGAGCTTGTCCGAGGGCACGACGTAGGGACGCCCGAGCGGGAACACCATCGCCCGCAGCATCGCCGAAATCATCCGGCTCGGGAAGTTGGAGATCACGCCCTCGATCGCGTTCTGCGCGCGGAACATCGCATCCCATATTGCCCAGTGCATCAGCGGCGCGTCATCCGCCTGCCTGCCTTCATCCTCGTACCGCTTGAGCGTGGCCGAGCAGAGGTAGAGCATCGACAGCACGTCGCCCAGCCGGGCCGACAATTCTTCCTTGCGCTTGAGGGCGCCACCCAGGACCCCCATCGAGATGTCGGCGAGAAAGGCGAGCGCGGCGGAGAACCGTGTCAGCTGCTGATAGTAGCGCCGCGTTTCGGGCGCGACGTCTGCGGGAACGCGCGCGCAATGCGAACCGCACAGGCCCATGACGAACGTGCGCGCCATGTTCGACAGGACGAACCCGATGTGTCCGAACAGCGCCTGGTCGAACCCGGTCGATGCGCGCGTGCGGTCGGCGTCGTTGGCGGCGGCGATTTCGCGCAGCACGAACGGGTGACAGCGGATCGCGCCCTGACCGAAGATGATCAGACTCCGCGTCAGGATGTTCGCGCCCTCGACGGTGATCGAGACCGGCAGCTGCATGTAGGCGGCGCCCAGGAAATTCGACGGGCCCATGCACACACCCTTGCCGCCCGCGATGTCCATGCCGTCGATGACGACCTCGCGCGCGCGTTCGGTCAGATGGTATTTGGCGATACCGGATAGCACCGCGGGCTTCTCACCCAGGTCGACGGCCAGCGCGGTCAGCATGCGCGTCGCGTCCATCATGTACAGGTTGCCGCCCATGCGTGCCAGCGCTTCCTCGACGCCCTCGAACTTGCCGATCGGCGTCTTGAATTGATTGCGCACGCGCGCGTACGCGCCGGTCGCGCGTACGGCGAGCTTCGCCATCCCGGTCGACGATGAAGGCAGCGAAATTCCCCGGCCTGCGGCCAGCGATTCCATCAGCATGCGCCAGCCGTTGCCGACCTGCGCCTTGCCGCCGATCACCCAGTCGATCGGAATGAAAACGTCCTTGCCCCAGTTCGGGCCGTTCTGGAACACCGCGTTCAGCGGCATGTGCCGCCGGCCGATATTGACGCCCGCATGCCGGGTCGGGATCAGCGCGCACGTGATGCCGAGATCCTCGGCGCCGCCCAGCAGATGCTCCGGGTCGTAGGCCCGGAAGGCGAGCCCGAGCAAAGTTGCAACGGGCCCCAGCGTGATGTAGCGCTTGTCCCACGTCAGGCGGAGTCCGAGCGTCGCGTTGCCCTCGTGCTGTCCGATGCAGACGATCCCGCGATCGGGAATTGCCGCCGCGTCGGAGCCCGCGTGCGGATTGGTCAGCGCGAAGCAAGGAATCTCGATTCCCTTGGCGAGGCGCGGCAGGTAATGGCTCTTCTGCTCTTCAGAGCCGTAGTGGAGCAGGAGCTCGCCTGGCCCGAGTGAGTTGGGAACCATCACCGTCACCGCTACGGCGCTCGCGTGCGTCGACAGCTTGGTGATCACCTGCGAGTGCGCATAGGCGGAAAAGCCAAGCCCGCCGTAGGTCTTCGGAATGATCATCCCGAGAAAGCCGCGGTCCTTGACGTATTGCCACGCTTGCGGCGACAGATCGCGATAGACGTGGGTCGTTTCCCAGTCGCTGATCATCGCGCACAGCTCTTCGCACTCGTGGTCGAGAAAGCGCTGCTCCTCGGCGCTGAGTCTGGGCGGCGGCAGCGCCAGCAGCTTCGACCACGCCGGCCGGCCGGAAAACAGGTCGGCATCCCACCAGACGGTGCCGGCTTCGATCGCATCGCGCTCGGTTGGCGACATCGGCGGCAGCGCCTTGCGAAACGCCGCGAGTATGCCGTCGCTGACCAGCATCCGGCGCAGCCACGGCCAGTTCAACGGGATCGCCAGCAAGAACAGCATCACCGCCAGAACGCCGATCAGCAGCGTCGGCAGCGCGTGCAGCGCCAGCGCCGCGATCAACGCGGCGCCGATGCCCAGGATCCAGAGCCAGCCGGCTGCTTTGACGTAGGCCAGCGCGATGAAACCGATCGCGACCGCGACCAGCCAGACAACGATCAGCATCACGAACCTCCCGCCTGCCGCGCGGAGACGCCGCCGCCGTCGAACTCGGACAGATCGGGCAAAGGCGCCTTCAGGCCAGCGACCAGAAACGGCGCCAGACGATGCAGCAGCATTTCATCGTTGCCCGCATCACGCGGACTGAGCGCCGCGATCAGTTTCAGCGCATCGGTGCCCGCGAGCGTATAGGACAGGGCGCCCATGACGAAGTGCAGGCGCCAGGAGAGCTCCTTTTTCGGGAGCTGCGGCAGCGAGCGCGCGAAAGCCGCCTTGAAGCGCAGGATCATCACAGCGTATTGCTCGGACAGAAAACGGCGAATGAATGGCGCGGGATCGGCATAGGCGCGACCGAGCAGGCGGAGAAAATTCTGCCCGCCGCGCTCGCGATCGCGCGCCAGCGCAAGCGCCGGAATGAACATCGCCGTCAGCACGCGCTCGCACGAGAGCACCTCCGGTGCCGCCTCCCGCTCGAAGCGCGTCAAGAGCGCGATCCTCTCCCGGTTCATCGGATCGAGGCGGCGCGTAAGGACGGCCTCGAACAGCTCTTCCTTGCTCCCGAAGTGGTAGCTGACCGCCGCCAGGTTGACCTCGGCCAGCGCCGTGATCTGGCGCAGCGACGTCGCCTCGAAGCCGTGCTCCATGAACAGCGCCTCGGCCGCGTCGAGGATCCTGTTCTTCGTAGGCGTCGGCCCGCGGGACGGCGTCATGCCGTTCGACGGCGTTACGATCTGCGTTTGCTTCACAGGCGCTCCGCGTCCACGGGGCGATGATCGCGCCGCGGTCGATTCAGTTAAACGTTTGTTTGAATGCTAGCGGCTCGCGCCGGCGCTGTCAATCGCGATCGCCGGGGCCGGCGCGATACCCGGCGCCGCCTGCCCGTCAGCCAGCCTTAAGCCGCATAGATCGCGTCGATCGCGCTTTGGTAGCGCTCGAGCACCCGCGGGCGCTTGAGTTTCAACGTCGGCGTCAACAGTCCGTTGTCGATGCTCCACGGCTCGCTCGTCGCGATCGTGCGGCGAATGCGCACCCAGCGCGGAAAGTCCTTGAGCAATTCGTTGGCGCGATTGATCAGCACGTTTTCGTCGGTCTCGCGAGTGACCGCCAGCAACGTGAGGAAAGGCCGACCTTCGCCGACCAGCATCACCTGCTCGAACCGCGGGTCGCGCAGCAATGCGAACTCCGCGTCCTGCGGCGATAATTTTTCGCCGTTCGACATCACCAGGATGTCTTTGAACCGTCCGCGAATGTAGATGCG
>JBDTXW010000124.1:0-8201 GCA_040005975.1 Betaproteobacteria bacterium
ACGTTGGCGGCGATCAGCTTTTCGCGCCTTGCGTCGGAGCGGTAGAAAAGCGTCGTGCGCGGCTCGATCGCCTCGATAACGCCTTCGCCCAGACCCGATTCGACCCAGCGCACGCGGTCGCCGCAGGCGATCCCCAACGTCCGTCCGCGCAGCACGCACGAAACGGTGCCGCCGTCGTCCTGGCGAACCAGATAGTGCCGTCGGAAGGTGGCGGTGACGAGTCCCACCGCGCCGGCCACGCGTGGCTGCGTGGCGGCGTCTTCTGCAATCGCCGGATCAAGGGCTCCCGGCAAGCGACTCGACCTTTGCCGCGCAGATGCAGTCGTTGAGCGTCACGCCGCCCGCATCGTGTGTCGAGGAGACGACATCGACGCGATTGTAGTGGACCGACAGGTCGGGGTGATGATCCTGCCGGTGCGCGATAAAGGCCACGGCGTTGACGAACGCCATCGTCCGGTAATAGTCGGCGAAGTCGAAGCTCTTTTTGAGCGCTTTGGCCGCGTGCTTCCAGCCGCGCAGAGCGGCCAGGTGTGTGGCCAGTTCGGCGCGCGGCAGCAGTGGCGCGCCCGGCCGGCAGTCTTGCGCCGCCAGCGCGGCCAGGGCGGCGCCCGCGGCCGGTCGTTTCGGTGCTCGGATCGCGGCGTTCATCGGGAGTGATAGTACCGTTTGTTAAGGTACGCGGCGACAGGCGACTCCGCGTCGGGAACGCAGCTGCCGATCAGTAGGCGAGGCCCGCGCATCGCGTTCGTCTTCAGGCGCCGCTCGCTTCGAGCCGGGCGATGCGCGCGGCGGCGGGCGGGTGCGAATCGTAGAAGACCGAGTGCAGCGGATCGGGCGTCAGGGTGTTGGCGTTGTCCTCGTAGAGCTTGACCAGTGCCGCGACCAGCGCCGGCGCGGACGCGTGCGCGGCAGCGTAGGCGTCGGCTTCGAATTCATGCCGTCGCGAGTACAGCGATGCGACGGGCGCGCCGAGGAACGTGAATACCGGCAGCGCCAGCATGAACAGCACCAGCGCGACACCGTACCGCGGCGGCGCGACCGGAACGCCGAGCCCCGCGTAGAACCAGGGCTCGCCGACCAGCCAGCCGAGCAGCGCCAGCAGCAGAAGGCTCGCGATGGCGAACCAGGCGATGCGCTTGACGACGTGCTTAAGCTTGAAATGGCCGAGCTCGTGCGCCAGCACCGCTTCGACTTCCTCGGGCTGCAGGCGCGACAGCAGCGTGTCGAAAAAGACGATGCGCCGCGCGGCGCCGAAGCCGGTGAAATAGGCGTTGCCATGACTGGAGCGCCGGGAGCCGTCCATGACGAACAGGCCCTTGGCGGCGAACCCGCAACGGGCGAGCAATCGCTCGACGCGCGCGCGCAGCGGCTCGTCGGTCAGCGGCTGGAACTTGTTGAACAGCGGCGCAATGACCGTCGGAAAGAGCACAAGCATCAGCAGCTGGAAGGCGACCCAGGCGGCCCACGCATAGAGCCACCACCATGTCCCGGCGCGCGCCATCAGCCACAGGACCAGGATCAGCAGCGGAATCCCCAGCAGCGCGCCGAGCAGTGCACCCTTGGCGAGGTCGGCCAGCCACAAGGCCAGCGTCATCCGGTTGAAGCCGAAGCGTTGCTCGATGACGAACGTGCGGTACCACGATATCGGAAGCCCGATCAGCGCCGAGAGCAGCGTGACGGCGACGACCAGTGTTACGTCCTGCCACAGCGTGCCGATCGAAAGCGCATCGGCGCGGGCCGCGAGCGCCGCGAGTCCGCCGCCCAGCGTCAGCGCCAGCAGGACGACGGTATCAAGCACCGTATCGACGATGCCAAGACGCGTGCGCGCGATCGTATAGTCGGCGGCTTTCTGATGCGCCGCCAGCGTGATGCGCGTGGCGAAATGCGCGGGCGGCACTGCGCGGTGGGCCGCGACGTGCTGAACCTGCCGGCGCGCGAGCCAGAGCTGCATCGCCAACGAAACGGTGAGCGCGAGCAGGAAGACCAGGGTGAACCAGGAGGCGGATTGCGGCATGCCGACACTCGGCGGACGAGCGATATGCGAGAATAAGCGCCTATTTTACGCCAAGTGAAAATAATGGCGCAGGACGCCAATCTGCTGGTCTGGATAGACATGGAAATGACGGGCTTGCGCCCTGAAACCGACCGCATCATCGAAGTCGCGCTGGTCGTGACCGACGCGGCGCTCAGCACCGTCGCCGAGGCGCCGGTCCTGGTCGTGCACCAGGACGATACGACGCTCGCCGGCATGGACTCCTGGAACCAGTCGACGCACGCGCGATCGGGTCTGATCGACAAGGTCAAGGCATCGACGCTCGACGAGATCGTGGTCGAGGAGCGGATGCTCGCATTCCTGCGCGAGCACGTGCCGCCGCGGGCCTCACCGATGTGCGGCAACTCGATCTGCCAGGATCGCCGCTTCCTCGCGCGCTGGATGCCGGCACTCGAGGACTATTTTCATTATCGCAACCTCGATGTGTCGACATTGAAGGAGCTGTGCAAGCGCTGGCAGCCCGAGGTGGCGAAGGCCTGGGTCAAGCAGGGCAAGCACGAGGCACTGGCCGACATCTACGAATCGATCGACGAGCTCAACTACTATCGCGAGCATTTCATCGGCCGGAGCGTGAACCGCGTCGATCCGAGCTAGGCCAATCCGATGAAATACTGCAGCCATTGCGGTTCGGCCGCCCTCGCACAACGCATTCCGGAAGGTGACACGCTGGCGCGGTATGTGTGCGCGGACTGCGGCGCTATTCACTACCAGAACCCCAAGACCGTCGTCGGCTGCCTGCCCGAGTGGGAGGGTCGCGTGCTGCTGTGCAAGCGCGCGATCGAGCCGCGGCGCGGCCTGTGGACGCTGCCGGCGGGTTTCCTGGAAAACGGCGAGACGATCGAGGCCGGCGCGCTGCGTGAAACCGCCGAGGAGGCGCACGCCCGTGTCGCGATCGGCGCGCTTTACACGGTGATCAGCCTGCCGGACATCAACCAGGTTTACATGATGTTCCGCGCGCGCCTGCTCGATCTGGATTTCGGCCCCGGGCCGGAAAGTCTCGAAGTCCGGCTTTTCACTGAGGACGATATTCCGTGGAGCGACATCGCGTTCCGCACGATCGCGCGAACCCTGCGCAATTATTTTCTGGACCGCAAGCTCGGCGCCTTTGCATTGCACGTCAGCGCGCTCTATAAGCGCGCTCCGCGCGACCCGGCGCTGCAGGCAGCGGCCTAATCGCGCCTTTGAGGGGCGCTGCCGGGATCGCCCGCCGCCTGGCAGGCGGCCAAATCGACCACGCTGCCTTCCGCCACCGGAGGCACCAGTGCGCCCAGCGCGCGACAGCGGTCCTTCCAACAGAGCGTCCAGTCCGCCGTGTAGGTCGATTGCGTCAGCGGCAGCGCTGCCATGCGAAGCGGAGCCGGGGTCCACGTCCACCAGCCGTTACGCAGGACGGCGCCGGCCGGCGCCTCCATGCCGGCGCCGAAACCCTGGATGCGGGCAGCAGTGAGGAGCAGGCGGTCGCCATCGATGCGATAGGTCTCCTCCCAGCGCGTTTTCTCGACCGAATGCTGCCAGCTCAAGGTGAATTCGTCCGCGTGGAGCGCGGCACGAACAACGCCCGCGACCACGAGGCAAATGGCATTCACGCCTTGGCCAGGACCGCGCGGCTACGGATCAGATGCCAGACGATGAACGCGGCGCAAAGCACGAAGCCGACCTCGTCGGTCCAGGGAATCGCGATGACCAGCAGGAACGCGGCGACGGTCACGAATATGCGTTCCGTCCAGTTGAGGCGGGCGCGCAGGTAGCCGATCGATGCGGCACCCCAGAGAAGAATCGCGATGACGGCCTTGAACACGACGTAGGCGGTGTCGAGCAGCGTCCCTCCCTGCAGCATCAGCGACGGGTCGTAGACCGCCATGTAGGGAATCACGAAGCCGGCGATCGCAATGTGCGTTGCCTTCCAGCCGATTTTCATCGGCGATGCCTTGGCGATCGACGCCGCGGCGAATGCCGCCAGCGCGACCGGGGGGGTGAGGTCGGCCATGATCCCGAAATAGAAGACGAACATGTGCGAGACGATCAGCGGAACCTTCAGCGTCAGCAATGCCGGCGCGGCGATGGCGCTGGTGATGATGTAGTTTGGAATCGTCGGAATGCCCATGCCGAGCACCAGGCAGACCGCCATCGTCAGGAAAAGCGATAGGAACAGGCTCTTCGAACCGATGTCGAGCACGAAACCCGCGAAGTTGGACGCGGCGCCCGTCAGGGTAAGCACGCCGATGATCACGCCGACGATCGCACAGGCCAGGCCCACCGCCAGCGCCTGTTTGGCGCCGTCGACCATGCTCCGGCGCATGATGGCCAGCGTGCTGCGGCCCCCGGCCATGACCAGGTTGGCCGCAACCAGAATCGCGATGGCGCTGATCAAAGGCCAGATGCCGTACTTCAAGAAGCTCGCCGTCGCCGCGCCCAGGATCAGCCAGAAAACGATCCTGAACAGGACCGACCCGAAGCCGGCCGCGATGCCGGTACCGAGGATCAGCATCGCGGTCAGCGCCAGCCCGACGATGGCGGAGAACATCGGCGTGAACCCGTCGAAAAGCAGGAATACCAGTACCGCGAGCGGCAGCATCAGATACCACTTATCGCGGATCGCCTTCCAGGGATTCGGACAATCGGCCTTGGGTAGCCCGTGCAAGCCCTTGCGGCCTGCCTCGAGGTGGACCATCAGGAACGCGGTGAGGTAGTAGAGGAACGCCGGGATCACCGCGGCCTTGACGATGGTCACGTATGGCACGTTGAGCGTTTCCGCCATGATAAACGCAACCGCGCCCATCACCGGCGGCATGATCTGGCCGCCCATCGACGAAGTGGCTTCGACCGCGCCGGCGAAGACCGAGGTATAGCCGAAGCGCTTCATCAGCGGAATGGTGAACTGGCCGACGGTGAGCACGTTGGCCACGCCCGAGCCGCTGATCATGCCCATCATCCCCGAGGAGATCACCGCGACCTTCGCCGGCCCGCCGCGCGCATGGCCGACGAAGCCGAGAGCGATGGTGTTGAACAGGCCGATCATTCCGGCGTGCTCGAGGAACGAGCCGAACAGGATGAACAGGAAGATGTAGGTCGCGGAGACCAGCGTCGGAATGCCGTAGACGCCTTCGCTGCCCAGGTAGAGCTGCCCGATGATCTGATCGAACCCGTAGCCGCGATGCGCGATCGCCGATGGCAGGTACTGCCCGAAGACGCCATACGCCAGAAACGTGGCGCAGACGATCGGAAGCGCGACGCCGAGCACGCGCCTTGACGCCTCGAACAGCAGGACGATCACGACGGCGCCCACGGCAAGATCGGTTACGGTCGCGTCCCCCGAGCGCTGGATCAGGTCGGCCTCGAACACCCAGTGATAAAAGGCCAGCGCGAATGCCAGCACGGCGATCGCCGCGTCGTACCACGCGATGCGTTGCCGATTGGCCTTGCGGCTGATCGGATAGATAAGGAATGCGAGCAGGAGCAGGAAACCGACGTGCAGCGACCGCGTCACCAGGCTCGACAACGGACTGAACGCGGCGATGAAGAGCTGGTAGGTCGAGAACGCCAGCGCGACGCCTGCGACGATCTTCGCCGCGAAGCCGGTCAGATTGCGCTTGACGCCGGTCTCATCGAATGCGGCGTCGGAGGCGGCGTGGACATCGGGCGCTGAGTCGGGCGCGGCCATGGCACTGCTGCTCGAGCAGGGCGAGTTACTTCAGTAAGCCCGCTTCCTTGTAGTACTTCTGGGCGCCCGGGTGCAGGGGCACGGGCATGCCCTCCAGCGCATGTTTGAGATCGATCGCCTTCGCGGCTGAATGCGCGGCCCTCAGCTGGTCGAGGCTGGTCCACAGCGCCTTGGTCATGCCGTAGACGACGTCGTCGCTGACGCCCTCGTGCGTCACGAGAAAGTTCTGCACGGCCGCGGCGGGAACGTCCGTGGTCTGGCCGCGGTAGGTATTGGCCGGAATCGCCGCGGGCAGATAGGCCGGATCGTTGGTCTTCTTGACGACATCCGGCGGTATCGGCACGACGACGATGTCCACCGACGTGGCAAGATCGCGCAGAGCGGACACGCCCAGGCCTGCCGACTGAAGCGTGACGTCGATCTGCCGGTTCTTCATCAGCTCGACGCTTTCGCCGAACGGCAAATACTCGACCTTGGCGAAATCCTTGTACGTCATGCCCGCCGCCGCGAATATTGCCCGTGCGTTGAGTTCGGTGCCCGATTTCGGCGCGCCAACCGAGATGCTTTTGCCCTTGAGATCGGCCAGCGTCTTGATGCCGGAATCGGCGCGCGCGACGATCTGGATGTAATTCGGGTAGATCGCCGCGATGCCGCGGAGCTTTTTCAACGGCGTCTTGAACCCGGCGTCCTCGTTGCCTTTCCATGCGTCGGACAACGCGTCGCCAAGCGCAAATGCGATCTCGCCGCGACCGGCCTGCAGCAGATTGAGATTCTCTACCGAGGCCTTGGTGGCCTGGACTGAGGTCTTGACCTGCGGCATCGCCTTGCCGATCGCGTTGGCCAGCGCGACGCCCAGCGGGTAGTAGACGCCGCTGGTGCCACCGGTAAGCACGTTGATGAACTGATCTGCGGCAAGCGCCGGGCCCGCAGCGAACGCCAAGGCGAACGCGCAACGGACGACGAACTTGATCATGGAGCCTCCGAAACGAATGTTGTGCCAACGGCGGGTCGTCACGCTGGTCAGCCGCGACCGGTGTTGACGAGTATAGCGCAGGGCGGCTCGACGCCCGGGCTGGACCCGGGCGCGCGCGCATGCGAGCATTTCTGCCGTCGCTGAGCGAAGGACAGGAGGCCAAGGGATGCGCCGCGTCGATCGCCTGTTCGAACGCTACGCGCAATTCCATCGCGACCCGGTCAACAAGGCGATGCACTGGGTGTGCGTGCCGCTGATCGTCTGGAGCGTGCTCGGCATGCTCTGGGCCGCATCGCCGATCGCCGCCTGCGCCGCGATCGCCGCGGCGACATGGTTCTACCTGCGGCTGTCGGTGCCGCTCGCCTTCGGCATGCTCGCCATCCTTGCCACGATGGTGTGGACGGTGACGTTGCTCGGCGATCGCGTGCTGCTCGTGTCGTTGATTACGTTCGCCGTCGCCTGGATCGGGCAGTTCATCGGCCATGGCATTGAAGGGAAGAAGCCGGCGTTCGTCGACGATCTGCGCTCGTTTCTGGTGGCGCCGGCGTGGCTGCTAGGCGATCTCTACCGGCGCCTGGGCCTCAGGTATTGAGACGGCGCGATCGCCCGCTCGTCACCGCCTGCTGTCGTTGTTCAGCCATTCACCGACGATGCGCTGCATGCCCACCGCGCGGGCCACGAAACCGCACGCGGCGTAGAAATCGCGTCGGTCGTCGGTGAACAGGTAGACATGCTGGCCGGGCAGCCCCTCGCAAAGCGTTTCGACGACGCGCCGGCCGATGCCGCGGCGGCGATACGCGGATTGGGTCCAGACGTCGACAATGTAGGCGTTGGAAACGCCGTCGGACAGCGCGCGTCCGGTGGCGACAACCGTGCCGCCGTCGCGGGCAATGACGCAGCGGTAGCTGTTGCGAAACGAGACCTCCATTTGCCACGGCGTACGCCCGTTGTCGAAACGATCGGCGGAAAGTGACGCGACCAGCGCCACCCAGTCGACGCCGTCGACCGAAGTCGAATAATCGATTGCCATCAAAACGGCAGCGGCCGACCCGGCATCGCCTGGCTCAGCACGCGGCGGAATTCGCCCTGGATGCGAGCGAGCGCCGGCGCGTCGTCCGCTTCGAAGCGCAGGACGATCACTGGCGTCGTATTCGACGCGCGCGCGAGTCCGAAGCCGTCGGCGTACTCGACCCGCAAGCCATCGATGCGAATGACCTCGGTAGCGCCGGGAAAGGTCGCCGTCGCGGCGAGCTTGTCGATCAGCACGTGCGGCGACGCGTCGGCGATGGCGAGGTTGAGCTCCGGCGTGCTGAGGCTGTCCGGCAGCGCGTGCAACGCCGCCGACGCGTCGGCATCGCGCGAGAGAATCTCGAGCAAGCGCGCACCGGCGTACAAGCCGTCGTCGAACCCATACCAGCGCTCCTTGAAGAACGTGTGCCCGCTCATTTCTCCGGCAAGCTCGGCGCCGGTTTCCTTCATCTTGGCCTTGATCAGCGAATGCCCGGTCTTCCACA
>JBDTXW010000125.1:0-8184 GCA_040005975.1 Betaproteobacteria bacterium
AAGAGGAAACGCACGAGGAAGACGAAATCGACGGCAACCGCGGCACCTACGGGGCGCGCGAGGAGCCGAGCGCGCGCGAGGTCGACGGCAATCGGGAACCCGGGCCCGGCAAGCCCGCGCCTGATGCCGGCCTGGGCCGAGGGAGGCAGCACGGCCATCGTGTCGCCGGAGCGCCGGGTGCGGTGGGACTGCCCGGCGCCGCCCCGCCGCGCGGCGGCCCGAAACCGCGCGGTGGTCGCGGCCAACATGGCGGGCGCGGCGGCCCCGGCGCACGCGGCGGCTCGATTGCGCCCGGCGGCCCGGGTGGGCGCGGTGGACCCCGCGGCCGGCGCGGCCCGCGCGGTGGCGGCCAGCCGGGCGGCGGCGGTCAGGCGGGCGGTGGGCAGCCCTGAGATGAAATCGCAGCGGCGAAAAGCAGCGCTATTCGAAGCGTGGAGTACGCTTTTCGAGAAACGCGCGGATACCCTCGACGAAATCCGGCGTGGCGCTGCACGCGCCAAAGCTCGCCGCTTCCGCGTCGAGCTGCACCGACAGCGATTGCGACAGCGACCCGTTGATCAGGCGCTTGCCATTGCGTAGCGCGATCGCGGGGCCGTTTGCCAGCGCGAGAGCGAGCTTGTCGACCACGGCGGCGAGCTCCGAGTCGGGTACGACACGGTTGATCAGGCCGATCCGAAGCGCCTCATCGCTACCGAAGCGCTCGCCCAGGAGCACGATCTCCATCGCCTTCTTGAGCCCCACGATGCGCGGCAAAGCGTAGGTGGCGCCGCCATCGGGCGTCAGGCCGATATGCCGATACGCCGATGTGAAATAGGTGGATTCGGCGGCCACGGCCAGATCACAGGCGCACATCAGCGACAAGCCGAAGCCGGCAACTGCGCCATGAACGGCAGCGATCACCGGGGGTGGCATCCGGTAGATCGTTTCGATCGCCGTATGCACACGCTGCACGATCTGCGCGAAATGCTGCGTGCGCCCCTCGGGCGGCGTGTCGAGGTTCGCAGCGAACGTGCGGATGTCTCCGCCCGCCATGAAATGCTTTCCCGAGCCCCGGATGACGATGCATCGCACGCGGTCGTCGGCGGCAAGCGTCGTGGCGTTGTCGACCAGCGCGTCCATCATCGGAAGATCCAGCGCGTTGAGCGAGTCCGGCCGGTTCAGCGTCAAGGTCGCAACCGGGCCTTCACGGGCGAGCAGAATCGAGTCGTCGTTCACGGCGGCAGGGTACCGTGAATCGGGATGCGGCGGTCAAACCTCACGCGCTGCGCCATCGCGCGGACCGCCGTCGGGCTCGGCGTCGCCCTGGGCTGCCGCCGCATCTTCGCCTTGACGGAACGGGCTCGCACGTTCGAGTTCGTCGACCGTCTGTGCGACGTCGGTGCGCTCGCGTGCGACAAAGGCGGCAATCGCGCGGGCAAACTCCGGATCTGCGATCGCGTGCGCCGAGCGCGTCGTCACCGGCAGGAAGCCACGAGCGAGTTTATGCACCCCCTGTGCGCCGCCTTCGAACAGGCTTATCTGACGCTCGATGCAGAACTCGATCGCCTGGTAGTAGCAGGCCTCGAAGTGCATGCCCGGCACATGGCCGGTCGCGCCCCAGTACCGTCCCCACAGCGTGCCGCGATCGAATACGTCCATCGCGGCGCAAACCGGTCTGCCGTGCCGGCTGCCGACGACCAGAACGACATTGGCGGGCATCGTCGCGCCGATGCGTTCGAAGAAGGGCAGCGAAAGGTAGGGGGTCGAGCCGTGTTGACGATAGGTGTTGACGTAGCAACGGTAAAAGAACGCCCATTCCGATGCGGTGATGTCGGCGCCGGTCGGACGGCGAAAGCTGATCCCGGCCTCCGCCAGACGTCGCCGCTCCTGGCGGATCTTCTTGCGCTTGTCGTGATTCAACGTCGACAGGAAGTCGGCAAAGTCGCGGTATCCGGGGTTTTGCCAATGAAACTGCAGGCTGTCGCGCATCAGCAAGCCTGCGGTTGCGCATTGCGTCGCATCTTCCGCGTCCGGAAACAGGATATGCAGCGATGACAAGCCCTCGTCGGCCTGCAGTGCCAGCGCACCCTCGAGCAGGCGCTGCCGTGCCTGCTTGCTGCCGGCCAGGAGTCGCGGCCCCGTGGCTGGAGTGAACGGGACCGCCGCGAGCAGTTTCGGGTAGTAACGCTGTCCATGCCGCCGATACGCGTCGGCCCACGACCAGTCGAACACGTATTCACCGTATGAATGCGCCTTCAGATACAGCGGCATTGCGCCGATCAGGGCATCGCCCTGCCGCAGCAGCAGATAACGCGGTGCCCAGCCGGTTTTCGGCGAGGCGCATCCGGTCTCGTGCAACGCATGCAGGAAAGCATGCGACAACAAGGGTTGTTCGCCGACCAGCGCATCCCAGGACGATGGCTGAATGAGGGCGAGCGTGTCGGTAACGTGCAACGAAAGCGAGGGCATGCGGTGTCGATTGTCGCGTGAAGGGCGTCCAGCGGCAAGCGACCGGCATTCAGCAAATGACTACGCGACCGCAGTGCGCCGAGACAGGCAGATCGTTCACCGTTCGTTATGCCGCCACGCGCGTTCCGGCGCGGAGACCACCGCGGCGCCATGGTAAAATTTCGTTATGCGCATCGCGATCGCCCAGCTGAACCAGATGGTCGGCGATCTTCCAGGCAACGCCGCGCGTATTCTCGAGGCGGTGGACGCTGGCAGGCGCGGCGGAGCGGACCTGGTCGTCACTCCCGAATTGTCGCTGTGCGGGTATCCACCCGAAGACCTGCTGCTGCGTCCGGCGTTTCTCGAGGCCTGCGCGAACGAGCTGGAACGGCTCGTGGCGCGCATTGCCGGCCCGACCGTCCTCGTCGGATTCCCGGAACTGGGTAGTGGCGGTGCCCGGCACAATGCGGTCGCCGTCATCCGTGACGGCAGGATCATCGGTGTTTATCGCAAGCAGACGCTGCCCAATTACACGGTCTTCGACGAGCAGCGTTATTTCATTCGGGGCACGGAGCCGTGTGTATTCGACGTCGGCGGGTTGAGCGTCGGCGTCGTTATTTGCGAAGACATCTGGTTTTCCGAGCCGGCGCGCCTGACCCGGGACGCCGGCGCGCAGCTTATCGTCGTTCCCAACGGCTCGCCGTATCACACGCGGCAGCAGGCGCTGCGCCGCGAGGTCGTCGTCGCGCGAGCGGCCGAGACACAGCGCCCGATCGTCTACGTCAATCGTGTCGGCGGCCAGGATGAGCTCGTTTTCGATGGGGCATCGTTTATCGTCGATCGCGGCGGCAAGGTCGTGCAGCAATTGCCGGCATGGCAGGAAACGATCGCTCTGGCCGAATTTGACGGCGCTGTGCCGAAGCCGGTTCGCGGCGATCTAGACGCCCGGCTCGAGCCGCATGTGTACGACGCGTTGACGATGGGTGTGCGCGACTATGTCGAAAAGAACCGCTTTCCCGGTGTTCTGATCGGCCTCTCCGGCGGCATCGATTCGGCGCTTACATTGGCGGTCGCCGTCGATGCGCTCGGCCGCGAGCGCGTGCGTGCTTTGATGCTACCGTCACCGTTCAACGCGGCGATCAGTCTCGAGGACGCGCGCACGATGGCAGGAATTCTGGGCGTGCGTTACGACGAAGTGCCGATCGACGATGTGCTGCAGGCGTTTCGCCGGGCGCTTGCCGGAGAGTTCAAGGACCTGCCCGAAGACGCCACCGAGGAAAACATCCAGGCCCGCGTCCGCGGCACGCTGCTGATGGCGATGTCGAACAAATTCGGCTCGATCGTGCTGACGACCGGCAACAAGTCGGAAATGGCCGTCGGCTACGCGACGCTCTATGGCGACATGGCAGGCGGCTTTGCCGTGCTCAAGGATATCAACAAGACGCTGGTCTATCGCCTGGCGCGTTATCGCAATGACATGGGCCGCGTGATACCGGAGCGCATCATCGCGCGGGCACCTTCGGCCGAGCTCCGCGCCAACCAGACCGATCAGGACAGCCTGCCTCCGTACGACACGCTCGACGCAATACTTGAAGCCTATGTCGAGGAAAATCTGAGCCCATCCGAGATCGTTGCGCGCGGACATGCGCCCGGGCAGGTGGCGCAGGTCGTGCGGCTGATCAAGCTCGCCGAATACAAGCGACGGCAGGCGGCCGTCGGCATTCGGATCACGCCGCGTGGCTTCGGTAAGGATTGGCGCTATCCGATTACATCGGCGTGGGCTGACTGAGACGATGGCGTCGACTGCCATGAGCGTCCGGACCCGGCGCCGCGCGCTGGTTGCAGCGGCCGCCCTGGTGTAACCTAACAGCGGGAGTCACGGCGTGGCACAGCCGGCGAGAATCATGCGGCAGACCAGGGGCGGGGAATGAAGAAGGTCGAAGCGATCATCAAGCCGTTTAAGCTCGATGAAGTGCGAGAAGCGTTGTCGGAGATCGGCGTCAGCGGCCTGACGGTCACCGAAGTGAAGGGTTTTGGACGGCAAAAGGGCCACACCGAGCTCTATCGAGGCGCCGAATACGTCGTAGACTTTCTGCCCAAGGTCAAGGTTGAAGTCATCGTCGCCGACAATCTGGTCGAGCGTACGATCGATTCGATCGTCAAGGCAGCGCACACCGGAAAGATCGGTGACGGCAAGATCTTCGTCACTGCGGTCGAGCAGGTCGTGCGGATTCGCACCGGTGAGTCGGGAGAAGCGGCTGTCTGACCAGAAATCCGGTGGCGTTTGGCCCAGTTCGAGGAGAGGATCATCATGTCGATGCTAAGGGACTTTCGCGATTTCGCAGTCAAGGGAAACGTGATCGATCTGGCGGTTGCGGTGATCATAGGCGCCGCTTTCGGCAAGATCGTCGATTCGCTGGTCAAGGACCTCGTCATGCCTGTAGTGGGCGCCGTGTTCGGCGGCCTCGATTTCACCAATTACTTCGTCATGCTCCGGTCGCCGCCCGCCGGATACAGCGGACCGATGACCTACGATGCGCTGACCAAGGCTGGGGTGCCTCTGCTGGCCTACGGTAACTTCATCTCGGTCATTATCAATTTCCTCATCCTGGCGTTCATCATTTTCTGGATGGTCAGGCAGCTCGCCGCCGTCAAAAGGAAGATCGACCCTGTCGCTGCGGCGGCGCCGGTGCCCGAAGAAGTGCTTCTGCTGCGTGAAATCCGTGACACGCTCAAGAAGTAAGTTCCGTAATTCACCGCGTCGCGGCCGCCAGAGCCGTCCGCTCGCTATGGAGGAATAAAATGAAGAAATCAGGCCTTGTCCTGGGGCTGGCGGCGCTCGCGGCTTGCGGCGCCGCATGCGCCGACATCAATGTCGGGGTCACGCTGTCGGCCACCGGCCCGGCGGCATCGCTGGGCATTCCCGAGAAGAACACGATCGACATGCTGGGCTCGCCGATGATCGGCGGACAGAAGCTCCATTTCATCGTGCTGGACGACAAGTCCGATACGACCGAGGCGGTCAAGAATACCCGCAAGCTGATCAGCGAAGACAAGGTCGACGTCATCATCGGCTCGACGGTGACGCCGAATTCCCTGGCGATGCGCGATGTCGTCAACGAGGCCGAGGTACCGATGATTTCGATGGCGGCGTCGGCGCTGATCGTCAATCCCGCCGACCCGAGAAGCAAGTGGGTGTTCAAGACGCCGCAGAACGACTCACTGATGGCCGATGCCGTGGCCGTGCACATGCGCGCGAACGGCGTGCAGACGATGGGTTTCATCGGCTTCGCCGACGCGTACGGTGGGAGTTGGCTTGCGGAGATGGTGCGCTCGACACAGATCGCCGGCATCAAGATCGTCGCCGATGAAAAATACAATCGCAACGATACAAGCGTGACCGGCCAGGTCCTGAAGCTACTGGCGGCAAGTCCGGATGCGATCTTGATCGCCGGCTCGGGAACCCCCGCCGCGACGCCACACAAGGAACTGATCGCGCGAGGCTACAAGGGACGAATCTATCAGACGCATGGTGTGGCCAACGCCGACTTTCTGCGGGTCGTCGGCGCCGATGGCAACGGTGCCGTACTGCCGGCGGGCCCGCTGCTGGTCTACGAGCAGTTGCCCGACAGCAACGTGGTAAAGAAGTCCGCGGCCGAATACGTCAAGGCCTACGAGGGCAAATACGGCCCCGGAAGCCGGACGACCTTCGGCGGCCATGCGTGGGACGCCTACGCGTTGCTGCAGCGGGCGATACCCGAGGCGCTGAAGAAGGCGCAGCCGGGCACGAAGGAGTTTCGCATGGCATTGCGCGACGCGCTCGAAAACGCCAAGGACGTCGCCGGAAGCAATGGAATCTTCAACATGAGCTCCGCCGACCACAACGGCATGGACAACCGCGCGCGCGTCATCGTCAAGATCGAAAACGGCAAGTGGGTCCTGAGCAAATGAGCTGACGTCCACCGGGCCGGCTGCGGGAGCCTCGCAGCCGGCTTTTTGTTTTCTGCGCACCTCGCTCGGATTCCCGACATCGATGGATTTCTCGATCGCAGCACTGCTGGCGCAGGATGGCGTCACCAACGGCGCGATCTACGCTCTGCTTTCGCTGGCGCTGGTGCTGGTGTTCGCGGTAACGCGCGTGATCTTCGTGCCGGCAGGCGAATTCGTGACGTACGGGACGCTGACGCTGGCTTCACTCCAGCTCGGCAAGACGCCGGGCATCGTGGGGCTGCTGGTCGGACTGACCGCGCTCGCCGGAGCGATGGAGCTCTATGCGGCAGCGCGCGATCGCGACTGGCGGCGACTGCCGAAGCGGCTCGCGATCTATGTCGTCGCGCCGCTGGCGATTGCCGCCGTCGTGAGGGCGCTCGCGCCGCTGTCGCTCGCCTTTCCATTGCAGATCCTGCTCACGGTTGCGATCGTCGGCGCACTCGGGCCGCTGCTCTACCGCGTTGCCTATCAGCCGCTGGCCGAGGCATCGGTGCTCGTGCTGCTGATCGTCTCGGTCGCAGTCCATTTCGTCATGGTCGGCTTGGGCCTCTGGTTCTTCGGCGCCGAAGGCTCGCGAACGCCCGCTTTCACGTCCGGATCGTTTCGCATCGGCGACGTGCAGATCAGTGGGCAGAGCCTGCTGGTGCTGCTGTTCGCGCTGCTGGTCATCGCTGCGCTGTACGCTTTCTTCGACCGGACACTGTACGGCAAGGCACTTCGCGCGACGGCGCTCAATCGCGTCGGCGCGCGCCTGGTCGGCATCAGCCCCAGCCTCGCCGGGAGCCTGACCTTCACGCTGGCCGCCTTGTTGTGCGCGTTTTCCGGGGTGCTGATCGGCCCGATCACGACCGTCTACTACGACTCCGGATTCCTGGTGAGCCTGAAGGGTTTTGTCGGCGCGATCATCGGCGGCATGACGAGCTATCCGCTGGCCGCTGCCGGCGCGTTCCTGGTCGGCCTGCTCGAGTCGTACTCGTCGTTCTGGGCGAGCGCGTTCAAGGAAGTGATCGTTTTCACGCTGATCATCCCGGTGCTGCTGTGGCGCTCGCTGACGACGCACCATCACGAGGAAGAGGAGTAGCGACGTGCGGCGGGTAGCGCTTCTGCTGTTCGTCTCGGCGCTGCTGGCTGCGCCGGCAGTGTCGCCCCCGTTCTGGATCACGCTGCTCAACTATATCGGCCTATACAGCATCGTCGCACTCGGCCTGGTGCTGCTGACCGGTGTCGCCGGCCAGACTTCGTTCGGCCAGGCAGCATTCGTCGGCCTCGGTGCCTACACGACGGGGTACCTGTCGCTGGCCTATCCGGGCCTGTCACCCTGGATCAACGTCCTGATCGGCATGGCGCTCACCGCATTCGTCGCACTCACGCTGGGTTTCATCACGCTGCGCATGAAGGGTCATTACCTGCCGCTGGCGACGATTGCCTGGGGAATAAGCATTTACTACGTTTTCGGCAATCTCGATTTCCTCGGCGGCCACACCGGCATGAGCGGCATCGCATCGCTTTCCCTGTTCGGCTGGGAATTGCGCAGCGAACGGCGCATCTATTACCTGATCTGGCTGATCGTGCTGATCAGCCTTTGGACGACCGACAACGTCCTCGATTCGCGCCCCGGGCGCGCGGTGCGCGCACTCAAAGGCGGGTTGGAAATGGCCGAGGCCTTCGGCGTCGATGCGGGGCGACTGAAGATCGTCGTTTTCATCTATGCCGCGCTGCTCGCCTGCGTCTCCGGCTGGCTCTACGCGCATCTGCAGCGCTTCGTCA
>JBDTXW010000126.1:0-8160 GCA_040005975.1 Betaproteobacteria bacterium
CCAGGTTGTCGGACGGATGGCCCCATTCGGCGGCGAGCCAGGTGTCGTTGAAGTCCAGCCAGCGGATCATCGCGCCGATGTTGAACGCTGCCTGCACGGGGTCGAGCTGGAACTGCGTGCCGGGAACCCGCGCCCCGTTGGGAACGATCGTGCCGGGAACGATCGGACCGAGCAGCTTGGTGCAGGCCGGGTAGGCCAGCGCCTCGAGGCCGCAACCCAGCGTGTCGATCAGGCAGTGGCGCGCGGTTTCGTAGGCCTCGCTGCTGGTGACGTCATAGCGCGCCGCGTAGTCGGCGATGCCGGCCAGGACCTGATCCGGCTCGGGGCGAACGTTGGAGATCGGCGCGGACATGGTCGTTGGTTCGGGGAGATTCGGCAGACTGTGCTGGTTTAGGAAGGCAAACGCGGCGCATCAGGAAGCCGCAGCGTCATGGCGCCTTTACCGCAGAGAGCGCGATGTCGTAGCCGGCGACGTGCCATTGACCGAGCGCGTCCTTGGCGACTGCCAGCGTTTCCTCGACCAGCGGTGTTTTTTCGAACTTGGTCAGATAGGTTACAACGACGTAGTCGCCGGTCGGCGCGCCGCGCAGCGTTCTCGAATAGCTCCCCGACTTGCGCTCGCGCATGATCGTCCGGCCGAGCCTGGGCCGCCGCGCAACGAGGTCGGCGGTCCAATCCTTTTGCGTGATCGCTTCCTGCAGGACGACGGCCGCGGCGACCCAGCTCTCGTCGAACTTTCCCTGATCGATCAGACCGAGCCAGCGGTCGCCCTCCGCGCCACCCGCGGCGATCATCGCCGCCATGGCGGCGTCGGCCGCCGCGTCGTTCGACACAGCGGCGGCGGCGGCCGGCGACGCTGCAGGCGCAGGCACGGGCTGCGCGGCGGCATGTCCTGCCTGCGCCACCCAGGTCAGCGCCGCGAGCGATAGCGCGAACAGCAAGTCATGCCAGCGCCGCTTCACTTGCGCTCCGCCAGCGGGACGAAGACCTGGTCCTCGCGACCGATGTAGTTCGCCGACGGCCGGATGATCTTGCCGTCGCTGCGCTGTTCGATGACGTGCGCCGCCCAGCCGGCAGTGCGCGAAATGACGAAAAGCGGCGTGAACATCGCGGTCGGGACGCCTAGCATGTGAAAACTGACAGCCGAATACCAGTCGAGGTTCGCAAACATTTTTTTCGCCTCCCACATCACTTGCTCCAGCCGCTCGGCGATAGCGAACATTTTCATGTCGCCGGCCTCGGAGGACAGGCGCTGCGCCACCGCCTTGATCACGCGGTTGCGCGGGTCGCCGACCGTATAGACCGGATGTCCGAAGCCGATGATGACCTCCTTGTTGGCGACCCGCCGGCGGATGTCGGCCTCCGCCTCGTCGGGTGTCGCATAGCGCCGCTGGATCTCGAACGAAAATTCGTTGGCCCCGCCGTGCTTTGGTCCCCGCAGCGCGCCGATCGCGCCGGTCAGCGCCGAATAGATGTCCGAACCGGTTCCCGCAATGACCCGCGCGGTGAACGTCGACGCGTTGAATTCGTGCTCGGCGTAGAGGATCAACGACGTGTGCATCGCGCGCACCGATGCCGCGGACGGCGCCTTGCCGTGCAGCAGGTGCAGGAAATGGGCGCCGATCGAATCGTCGTCGGTTTCGACATCGATTCGCTTGCGCTTATGCGTCCAATGGTACCAGTACAGCAGCATCGAGCCGAGCGACGCCAGCAGTCGGTCGGCGACATCGCGCGCGCCGTCGGCGTCGTGTGAGTCGCGCTCGGGCAGCGTCGCTCCCAGTGCGGAGACGGCGGTGCGCATCACGTCCATCGGGTGCGCGTTCGCCGGCAGGCGCTCCAGAATCTCCCGGATCGGATCCGGTATGTCGCGCAGCCCCCTGAGCTTGGTCTTGTACGCGGCAAGCATTGCCGGTGTCGGCAGCTTTTCGTGAACCAGCAGATAGGCGATCTCCTCGAACTCGCAGGCGTCCGCGATATCGAGGATGTCGTAGCCGCGGTAATGCAGGTCGTTGCCGGTACGCCCGACGGTGCACAGCGCGGTGTTGCCGGCGACGACCCCGGACAGCGCGACCGATTTCTTCGGCTTCGGTGTCGTGGTGACCGGTGTGGCGGGCTCGCTCATGGATTCTTCGCGATGCGTGGGCGGAAGGATAGTCGCGTCACTGCGGCTGGCGCGCAAACAGCGCATCGAGCTTCTGCTCGAAAGCGTGATAACCGAGGAACTCGTAGAGCTCCTCGCGCGTTTGCATCGAAGCGACGACGCTCTTCTGCGTTCCTTCGCGCCGGACGGCACGGTAGACGCCGAGCGCCGCCTGGTTCATCGCGCGGAACGCCGACAGAGGGTAGAGCGCGATCGCGACGCCGGCGGCGCGGAGCTCGTCGAGGGTGAACAGCGGCGTCGCGCCGAACTCGGTGATGTTGGCCAGTATCGGCACCTTCACGGCGTCGGCGAACCGCCGGTACATGTCGAGCTCGGTGACCGCTTCGGGAAAGATCATGTCGGCGCCGGCTTCGACGAAAGCCGACGCACGGTCGATCGCCGCGGACAAGCCCTCGACGGCGAGCGCGTCGGTACGTGCCATGACGACGAACCCGGGATCGGAGCGGGCGTCGACGGCGGCCTTGATCCGGTCGACCATCTCGGCCGGTGCGACCAGCTCCTTGTTCGGCCGGTGACCGCAGCGCTTGGCGCCGACCTGGTCTTCGATGTGCATCGCCGCCGCGCCGGCCTTGATCAGCGAGCGCACGGTGCGCGCGATGTTGAATGCCGACGCGCCGAAGCCGGTGTCGGCGTCCACCAAGAGCGGCAGTGGACAGGCGTCGGTGATGCGCCGGACGTCGGTCAGAACGTCGTCGAGCGTCGAGATGCCCAGGTCCGGCAGCCCGAGCGAGCCGGCAGCGACGCCGCCGCCCGACAGATAGAGCGCCTGGTAACCGGTTTTTTCGGCGAGGATCGCGTGGTAGGCGCAGATCGCGCCCGGCACCTGCAGCGGCTTTTCGCGCGACAGCGCCGCGCGGAAATTCATGCCGGCCGAACTCGAAGCGCTCATCCGAGCAGCGCCGCGACACCAGCGCGCTCTTCTTCCAGCTCCTTGAGCGTGGCGTCCATTTTTTCGCGCGAGAAAGGGTCGATTTCCAGGCCGGTGACCCGCTGGTACTCGCCATTGGCTGTCGTCACCGGTACGCCATACATGATGTCCTTCGGAATGCCGTAGCTGCCATCCGATGCGAGACCCATCGTGACCCACCTGCCGCTGCTGCCTGCGACCCAGTCACCCATGTGGTCGATCGCGGCATTGGCGGCCGACGCCGCCGACGACAACCCGCGCGCCTCGATGATCGCGGCGCCGCGCTTGCCGACGGTCGGCAGGAACACAGTGCGGTTCCAGTTCTCGTCGTTGATCAGGTCCTTCAGTGACTCGCCGTCCGCGGTGGCGAAGCGATAATCCGGATACATCGTCGGTGAATGATTGCCCCAGACGATGAGCTTGTCGATCGATCCGACCGGCTTGCCCGATTTAGTCGCAAGCTGCGACAGCGCGCGGTTGTGATCGAGCCGCAACATCGCGGTAAAGTTTTTCTGCGGCAGGCCCGGAGCGGACTTCATCGCGATGTAGGCGTTGGTATTCGCCGGATTGCCGACGACCAGCACCTTGACGGCGCGGTTGGCGACGGCGTCGATCGCCTTGCCCTGCTCGATGAAAATGCGCGCATTCTCCAGCAGCAGATCCTTGCGCTCCATGCCCGGGCCGCGCGGGCGGGCACCGACCAGGAGCGCGAGCTCGACATCCTTGAACGCGGACTTCGGGTCGGCAGTGCCGGACATTTCGGCCAGCAGCGGAAAGGCGCAATCTTCGAGCTCCATCATCACGCCTTTGAGCGCGGCCTGCGCCTTCGGGAGCGGCAGCTCGAGCAGTTGCAGGGCCAGCGGCTGGTCGCGTCCGAGCATGTCGCCGTTGGCGATGCGAAACAGCAGGCTGTAGCCGATCTGTCCGGCGGCGCCGGTCACCGCAATGCGGATGGGCTTTTTCATCGAGAGCTCCAGGACGACGGATGGTTCGGGAAGCTTCTGGCATCCCGGCACGCAGCAAGCGCGAACGCCGCCGGCAACGTGCGGCTCGTCCCTGCGCGAAAATTCTACGGGCTCCGCCGCGGGGTGTCAATTGACTCTTATGTAAGATATAAGATATAAAGCTTGACCCGCCGTCCTGGCGATTCGCGCCGAGCGATTGCGCCGCCGCGCGGCTGTTGCTGAAAGCGTCGTCAAATGCCTGCTGCCGCCGCCCAACATTCTCCCGCCTTCCGGCCGCTGTATCTGCAGATTAAGGATCTGCTGCTGCGGAACATGGAAACGCGGCAATGGGGGCCCGGCGAGGCGCTGCCCAGCGAACTCGAGCTGGCCGCGCGGTTCGGCGTCTCGCAGGGTACGGTGCGCAAGGCGATCGACGCTCTCGCCGCCGACAATCTGGTCGTCCGTCGCCAGGGCAAGGGTACGTACGTCGCCACGCACACCGAGGAAAAGACATCGATGTTCCGGTTTCTGCGTATCCGGCGCAGCGACGGGAAGGACGAATACCCGGCAAGCCGGCTCGTCGACGTGCGCCGCGGCAAGGCGTCCGCCGAGATGGCGCGCCTGCTTGAGCTCAAGCCTGCCGAAACCGTTTATGTCGTGCGCAGGGTGCTCGAATATGCCGGCGAACCCGTCGTGCTGGACGACATCACGCTGCCCGCGACGCTGTTCAAGGGGCTGACGCGGGCCCGGCTCGAAGCATACCGCGGCTCGATGTACGGATTCTTCGAAACCCAATTCGGCGTGCGCATGCTGAGGGCGCAGGAGAGACTCAAGGCGATCGCCGCCGACGCTGCGAGCGCGACGATCCTCAAGGTTCGTACCGGTGAGCCGCTGCTCGCCGTCGAGCGACTGACCCGGACCTACGGCGACCGTCCAGTCGAATGGCGGCGCGGCTTGTGCAGCACGCGCCGCCACTATTATCTGAACGAACTCGGCTAAAGGACTCTTGGTCGGCGCCGGCGCTGGTGAGCGCCCGGTGAAACACGGTATAATTTGCGCTGTGCACCATCGTGCACGGCCCTCGGACCGCGCCGGAAGCAAGGGCCAATCACGAAAGAGCGATTCATGCCGTTTGCGACGGATTCGTGCCATGCGGCCGCTGCTCGTGCGAGCTGTCGCACGTTCCCGAGACCGCGCGCTGGCGATACTCTTTTTGCAAACGGCGATCGCCGGGGCGCCGATGTCCGATAGCGGGCTTCCTGGAGAGCTGCGGCGCGCAGCGCCGCGCCCCGTCTACCTCAATCTGTTCCGGATAAGGCAGCCGATCCCCGCGATCGTGTCGATCCTGCATCGCTTGAGCGGTGCAATACTCTTTCTGATCGGGATTCCGCTCCTTCTGTACGCGGTCCAGCAAAGCCTGGCCTCGTCCGACAGCTACGCTTCACTGCAGGCAACGCTCGGGCGCCCGATCGTCAAGCTTCTGCTGCTCGGCCTGGTCTGGGCTTACCTCCATCATTTCTGTGCCGGCATCCGCTATCTGCTGCTCGATATGCATATCGGCACCGAGCTCAAGCCCGCGCGACAGTCGAGCTTCGCCGTACTGATCGTGAGCCTGGTGCTGACGGCCATCATCGGAGCCCGGCTTTGGTAGCGCGCATCGTCGTCGGCGCGCATTACGGCTGGAAAGACTGGCTGGCGCAGCGCGCGACCGCCGTCGTCATGGCGCTGTACACACTGCTGCTGCTCGGCATCGCGGTCTACCGGGGCGGCATCGACTACGCATCGTGGACGGCGCTGTTCGCGCATCCTGCGTTTCGCATCGCGACGCTGCTGTTCGGGCTGGCGGTCTTTTGGCATGCCTGGATTGGCATGCGCGACATATGGATGGACTACGTCAAGCCGGCGAGTCTCCGGCTGACCTTGGAAGTGCTGACGGTGCTTGTCCTGGTCGCATACGCGGCCTGGCTGGTCGAAGTCCTCTGGGGACCGGCCGGATGAGCCTCGCCGTGCGCAAGTTCGACGCGATCGTCGTCGGTGCCGGCGGCGCCGGCATGCGTGCCTCGCTGCAGCTCGCCGAGTCAGGCATGTCGGTCGCGGTGCTGTCGAAAGTCTTTCCGACGCGCTCGCATACGGTTGCCGCGCAGGGCGGCATCGGCGCGAGCCTCGGCAACATGGGCGAGGACAGCTGGCTCTGGCACATGTACGACACTGTCAAGGGCTCCGACTGGCTCGGCGACCAGGACGCGATCGAGTACATGTGCAAGATGGCTCCGCAGGTCGTCTATGAGCTCGAGCATTTCGGGATGCCATTCGACCGCAACGCCGACGGCACGCTCTATCAGCGGCCGTTTGGCGGGCATTCGGCGAACTTCGGCGAAAAACCGGTCCAGCGTGCCGTCGCGGCGGCTGACCGGACCGGACACGCGATGCTGCACACGCTGTATCAGCGCAACGTCCGCGCCCATACGCAGTTCTTCGTCGAGTGGATGGCGCTGGACCTGATCCGGGACGCCGAGGGCCAGGTGCTCGGCGTCAGCGCGCTGGAAATGGAGACCGGCGAAGTCATGATCCTGCAGGCGAAGGCGACGCTGTTCGCAACCGGCGGCGGCGGCCGCATCTTCGCGGCAAGCTCGAACGCGTTCATCAACACCGGCGACGGCCTGGGCATGGCGGCGCGTGCCGGCATTCCTCTTGAGGACATGGAGTTCTGGCAATTCCATCCGACCTGCGTGGCGGGCGTCGGCATCCTCATCAGCGAGGCGGTGCGCGGCGAAGGCGGCATTCTTTTGAACGCCAACGGCGAGCGCTTTATGGAGCGGTACGCGCCGAACCTCAAGGACCTCGCATCGCGGGACATCGTTTCGCGCTCGATGGACCAGGAAATCAGGGAGGGCCGCGGCTGCGGTCCGCACAAGGACTACGTGCTGCTGAAGCTCGATCACCTGGGTCCCGAGGTGATCATGAAACGGCTGCCGTCCATCCGCGAAATCGCGATCAAGTTCGCCAATGTCGATCCGATCCGTGAGCCGATTCCGGTCGTGCCGACGATCCATTACATGATGGGCGGCATTCCCACCAACGTGCATGGGCAGGTCGTCGCTCCCGGCGGCGGAGAACCGAACGCGGTCGTCCCGGGTTTCTATGCGATCGGCGAATGCGCATGCGTGTCGGTGCACGGCGCGAATCGCCTGGGTACTAATTCGCTGCTCGACCTTCTCGTGTTCGGCCGCGCTGCCGGCGATTTCATCGTCGGCCAGAATCTGCAGCGGCAGGCGCACAAGCCGCTGCCGCAGCATGCGGGCGATCAGGCGCTCGCTCGCCTGGCGCGTCTCGACGGCGCGGTCTCGGGGGAGAAGGTCGACGACGTAGCGAACACGCTGCGCCGTACGGTGCAGAAGCATTGCGGCGTCTTTCGCAACCAGGCGCTGCTCAGCGAAGGCGTTGCCAAGGTCCTCGAGCTCGAGGGCCGCGTACAAAGAGTCGCGATCCAGGACAAGAGCCGGACGTTCAATACCGCCCGCGTCGAAGCTCTCGAGCTCGCCAACCTGATCGAGGTCGCCAAGGCGACCATCGTGTCCGCGGAGGCGCGCCGGGAGAGCCGGGGTGCGCAGGCGCGCAGCGATTATCCGAATCGCGACGACGCGAACTGGCTGAAGCACACGCTCTGGTTCCGCGAGGGCAACCGCCTCGAGTACAAACCGGTGAACATGAAGCCGGTGACGGTCGACGCCTTCCCGCCGAAGACGCGCACTTACTGACCCCCGTCGCCCATGACCGACCTACCGCGTTCCCCCTTTCCGGCAGAGAATCGATGAAATTCCGCGTCTATCGCTACGATCCGGCCAAAGACAGCGCGCCGTACATGAAGGACTACGACGTCGAGCTCGACCCGCACGACCGGATGCTGCTCGACGCGATCATCCGCCTCAAGGCGCTCGACGATACGTTTTCGTTCCGTCGCTCGTGCCGGGAAGGTGTGTGCGGGTCCGACGCGATGAACATCAACGGAAAGAACGGGCTCGCTTGCATCACTAACCTGCGCGACTTGAGCGAACCGATCGAACTCCGGCCGCTGCCGGGCCTGCCGGTGATTCGCGACCTGATCGTCGACATGAGCCAGTTCTTCAAGCAATACCACTCGATCAAGC
>JBDTXW010000127.1:0-8146 GCA_040005975.1 Betaproteobacteria bacterium
GGCGAGGCGGCCGTCGATCCAGGCTTCGCCCGGCGGCGGAATTCCGGCTGCGGCCTTCCCCTCGGGCAGCGACGGATCCGCCAGCGTGATCGCGCCACGCAACGGATACCCCGCCGCAACGGCCTTCACGTCCGCGAGCACGGCATCACCGCCCGCGTTCCCATTCGCCTGCTGCACCATGCTGTTGAACTTGATCGCCGGGACCACGGAGAGCCCGCGCGCCACCGCCTGCTGCGCGTAATCATCCGGCAGAGGCCTGTCGCCGGACACGAGCAGATCGCCGCCGAGGAGCAGGTTCGCCTGGCGCGTCAACGCACCCTTGACCCGGTCGGTGAAGAACCCGACGGTGCCGACGCTGGCCACGGCCAGGACCATGGCCGCGATCAATACGCGCAGCTCGCCCGCGTGCCAATCGCGACCGAGCATGCGCCACGCGAGTCGGACCGTGTTCATGCGAACGGCGTCGCCGGTTTCGCCGCGGGCAAGTGCTCCGCGGTCGCCGCGTCGTCGAGCAGGCGGCCGCCGGCCAGCGAAAGGCGCCGGACGCAGCGCGACGCGAGCGACGTGTCATGCGTCACGAGCAGCAGCGTCGTGCCGCGCTCGCGGTTGAGACGGAACATGAGGTCGGCGACTTCGGACCCGGTCGTGCCGTCGAGATTGCCGGTCGGCTCGTCGGCCATCAGCACCCGCGGCTCTCCGGAAAAGGCGCGCGCGATCGCGACGCGTTGCTGCTCGCCGCCGGAGAGCTGCTTCGGATAGTGACCGACCCGCGCCGCCAGGCCGACGCGCTCGAGCCATTCGCGCGCGCGCGATTCGGCGTCGGGCGACCCCGCCAGCTCGAGCGGCAGCATGACGTTCTCGAGCGCAGTCAACGCGGGCAGGAGCTGGAACGACTGAAAGACGAAGCCCACCCAGCGTTGTCTGAGCGCAGCGAGCCCATCTTCGGAGAGCGTGGCGAGCGCGGTGTCGCCGAGAGACACCTCCCCCGACGTCGGCCGATCCAGACCTGCGAGCAACCCGAGCAAGGTCGTCTTGCCGGAGCCCGAGGCGCCGACGATCGCGACCGTGGCGCCCGCTTCGACGTCGAAGCTCACGTCGTCGAGGATTATCAGCGGCGATGATCCGCTTTGGACCTGTTTGCTCAGTTTGCGGGCGCGGATGACGATGGAACTCATGGCGGGGATTCGAGGGCAGAGAAGAGAAGATTGAGGCACCAACCCGTTAGACAAGCTGGCGCTTGGCGGAGCGCTGGCGCAGGCCAAGCCGAAAGGCGGGTTCGTCGCGGCAAGCATTGTACCGGGGGCTCGATCCTTTCCCGCGCTGATCGGCATCCAGCACGCCGCGCTAGAATGCGTCCTTGTCGGCAGGAGATCACACGTTGCATCGTCCTTTGGGCCCATGTTACTCCGCGCGATTTGCGCTCTTCGCGCTCTTGGCTGCACTCGCCACGGGCGTTTCCGCCTCGCCGGTGGTGTTGGTGGTCGGCGACAGCATCTCCGCCGGCTATGGACTCCCCGCGGAAACAGGATGGACGACGCTGTTGCAGCGACGCCTTGCCGACGAGCACTACCCGCATCGCGTCGTCAACGCCAGCATCAGCGGCGATACCACCGCCGGCGGCAAGGCGCGTCTCGACGCGCTCCTCGCCAAGAACCGCCCTGCCGTAACCGTAATCGAGCTCGGCGGCAACGATGGCCTGCGCGGCGCCAATCTCGAGGCGATGCGCACGAATCTCGACGCCATGACCGCGGCGGCGCAAAAGAGCGGCTCGCGCGTATTGATTGTCGGCCTGCGTCTGCCGCCGAACTACGGGCCCGCGTATGTCAGCCGCTTCGACGCGACCTTTGCCGCCGTCGCACGCGAGCGCAAAGCGGCGCTGGTGCCGTTCCTGTTCGAGGGCTTCGCCGAGGACAACGCGATGTTCCAGGCCGACCGCATTCATCCGGTGATCGCGGCGCAGGTGAAATTGCTCGACAACGTTTGGCCGCAGCTCAAGCCGTTGCTGTCCGAGAGCAAGACCCGATGAGCGAGCGCCACGCGACCGCGCTGCGGGTCGGCATCGACGCGATCGCCGCGTTTCCCGATCGCGTCGATGTGCGCAGCCCCGCCGAGTTTGCGCTCGACCACCTTCCGGGCGCGGTGAACATGCCGGTGCTCGATGACCAGCAGCGTGCCCGCATCGGAATCCTGTACAGCGCCTCCGCCTTCGAAGCGCGTAGGCTCGGGGCAGCGCTCGTGGCGCGCAACGTCGCGGCGATGCTCGACGGCGCGCTCGCCGACAAGACGCGCGACTGGCAGCCGCTCATCTACTGCTGGCGCGGCGGGCAACGCAGCCGCGCGCTCGCCTACATTTTGAACGAGGTCGGCTGGCGCGCGATGCAGCTCGACGGCGGCTATCGCGCGTATCGCCGCCACGTGGTCGCCGAGCTGGAAACGCTTCCTTCGCGCTTCCGCTTCATGGTGCTGTGCGGACTCACCGGATCGGGCAAGAGCCGGCTGCTCGAGGCGCTCGCGGCGGCACGCGCGCAGACGCTCGATCTCGAGGGCCTGGCCCGCCACCGCGGATCGCTGCTGGGCGAATTGCCGGGTGTCGCGCAGCCGTCGCAAAAGGCCTTCGAGACCGCGACCGCGGCGGCGCTCGGCGCGCTCGACCCGGCGCGTGTCGTTTACGTCGAATCTGAGAGCAAGCGCATCGGCAAGCTGCAGTTGCCCGAAGCGCTTCTCGCCTGCATGCGCCGCGGACGGCGCCTGACGCTGAACACCGCGCTTGCCGATCGCGTCGCGCTGATCCGGGAAGAGTACGGTCACTGCATGGACGATTCGGTGTCGGTGGCGAATCTGCTGCTGCCGCTCACGCCGGTCGTCGGCAAGGCGGCGCTCCAGCGCTGGGAAGCGCTCGCCGCGGAAAAGGCATGGGAGGCGCTCATCGGCGAATTGCTCAGCCTGCATTACGATCCGCTTTACAGGCGATCGCTGCAGCGTCATTTTGCCGGCGGCGCGAACGGCAGCGACACAATCGAAGTCGCGGATGCGTCCGCTGCCGCGTTCGCCGCGCTGGCCGCGGACGTCGTCGCCAGGACCGACGTTGCAACCGAGCTGATCATGGATCGATCGTGAGCGCTGACGACGGCAAGCGGGAATTCGCGTTTCGGATCGTCAACGTGTTCGCCGAGGAGCGGCTCGCCGGCAACCCGCTGGCGGTGTTCGAGGATGGGCGTGGGCTGTCCGACGCGGACATGCAGGCGCTCGCGCTGCAATTCAATCTCTCCGAGACGACTTTCATCCTGCCGTCGGAGGTCGCCGACGCGCGGGTGCGCATCTTCACGCCTACGTTCGAGATGCCGTTCGCGGGGCACCCGACCCTCGGCAGCGCGCACGTCGTGCGCGCGCTTGCCGGTCAGGGCGATACTCTGGCGCTGGAAATGCTCGCGGGGACCATTCCGGTGATCGCACAGGATGATGTGTGGACGCTGGAAGCCAATGCTCCTCAAACTCGCGAGCCCAGTGCAACGCGCGAACAGCTTGCGTCGATGCTCGGCCTCGGCGCATCAGACCTGGGCGCACCTGCGCTGTGGGTCGACACCGGCAGCGAGCAACTGGTGATCCCGCTCGACAGCGCCGAGGCGGTGCGGCGATGCGCGCCGGACCCCGCGCTGCTGGCGCGCTACGGCGCGGTGCCGATCGGCGCCGGAGCGACGCGGTCGATGGCCTACGTCTGGGCGGAGGACGGCCCGCGTTCGATCCTGGCGCGCTTCTTCTTTCCCAAGCACGGCGCGATCGTCGAGGATCCGGGAACAGGATCGGCGTGCGCCAATCTCGGCGGGTGGATGGTCGCCACCGGCGCCGCGCTTCCGAAACAATGGTCGGTCGCGCAAGGCGAGGCGGTGGGCCGCCGCTGCAAGCTCGGGCTCGCGGTCGACGCCGGCGGGCGAATCTTCGTCTCGGGACGGGTCATCGAGCTCGGCCAGGGATCCGTTCGGCTGTAGGCCGCGTAGCGCCTCGTTTCCGCACCACCCCGGCAACACGCTGTTACATCGCGCTCCAGCGGCGCGGTCAACACGCCGCTACACTGTGGCGTGATTGCCATGTCTTCCGCGATGACTGCTGCTTTTCCATGACACGCCCCATGGCTACCGCCCGCAACGCGCTCGCGCTCGGACTATTCTCTTTGGCGATGTCGATGACGCCGTCGTTGGCGCCGACCGCGACCGCGTCCCCGTCCGATCTGCTCGACTACGACGACGCGCGGCATCTTCTGAACCGCGCCGGCTTCGGCGCGACGCAGGCGGAGATCCAGCGCACCGTGGGCATGACCCGCGACCAGGCCGCGCGGAGCCTTCTCGATGGCGCTCGCACGAATCCGGTCAATCCGCCTCCGCTCTGGACTGCCGAAACGGGACCGCTGAGCTATCCGCGCCCCGGCGACGCCAGCGACGCCGAAAGGAAGATGTTCCAGCAGGAACAGATCCGCAAAGGCCTCGAGCTGCGCGGCTGGTGGGTCGGCGAAATGCTGGCGACCAGCTCGCCGCTGACCGAGCGGATGACGCTCTTCTGGCACAACCATTTCGTCTCCAGCCAGCAAAAGGTCAGGCTCGCTTGGTTTATGTACCGGCAGAACGCGACGCTGCGCGCCAACGCGCTCGGGAACTTCGGCGACCTGCTGCATGCGGTCGCGCGCGATCCGGCAATGGTGATCTATCTCGACAACGCGCAAAACCGCAAGGGCTCGCCGAACGAGAATTTCGCCCGCGAGGTCATGGAGCTGTTCACGCTGGGCGAAGGCCGCTACAGCGAACAGGACATCAAGGAGGCCGCGCGCGCCTTCACCGGCTGGAGTCTCGATCGCAGCACCGGGCAGTTCGTCTTCCGTCGCTTCATCCACGACGATGGCGTGAAGACGGTGCTCGGCCGCAGCGGCAACCTCGACGGCGATAAGGTCGTCGACATTCTGCTGGCGCAACCGGCGACCGCCGAATTCATCACCCGCAAGCTGTGGCGCGAGTTCGTCTCGCCCGACCCCGACGAGAATGCGCTGCGCCGCATCGCGCAGCGTTTTCGCGACTCGCGCTATGACATCAGCACCGCGCTGCGCGAGATGTTGACCTCCGACGCGTTCTACGCCCCGGAAAATCGCGCCGCGCTGATCAAGTCGCCGGTCGAGCTGGTGGTCGGCACGCTGCGGCAGTTCGGCATGAAGCCCGGCGAAGCGACGCCCTTCGCGGTCGCGGCCGCCGGCATGGGGCAGAACCTTTTCGCGCCGCCCAACGTCAAGGGCTGGCCGGGTCAGGAAACGTGGATCAATGCCAGCACGCTGCTCGCGCGCAAGCGGTTTCTGGAGCGGCTGTTCCGCAGCGACGAGGCGGTGAACGGCGCGTTGTCCGGCGCCGACGCCCAAGCGATGGTCAACGACGCAAGCATCAACGCCATCATCCCCCGGCATGCGGTGCAGCCGCAGGGCGCGCTCGATCCGGACAAGGCACGCCAAGCGCGCTTCATGCGCGCAATGGAGCGCGGAATGAGCAGCATTCCGTTCGACAGCGAGGCGTGGCTGGCGCAATTCGACGCGTCGCGCGGAGCGAGCAGCCGCGGCGGCGCCGCGGCGCGCCTGCTGCTCGCCACCGCGCCGCAATCGCCTCAGGACGCGAGCGAGCCGCTGGCGCTCGTCCGCGCCTTGGTCCTCGACGCGTCGTATCAGCTTAAATAGAGACAAAGAGGCCATGGACCGACGGCACTTCCTCAAGCTCGCGGGTTCGATCCCCCTCTGCGCGACGCCGGTATGGGTGACCGAGCTCGCCCGCAGCTCCACTCCTGCCGGCGCGGACTATCGCAAGCTGCTGCTGCTGATCGAGCTCAAAGGCGGCAACGACGGCCTCAATACCGTGGTCCCCTACGCCAACCCGACGTACTACGCACTGCGGCCGAAGATCGGCATTCCACGTGAGCAAGTCGTGCAACTGAGCGACCGCGTCGGCCTTCATCCGGCGCTTGAGCCCTTGCTGCCGCTATGGAAGAACCGCGAGCTTGCGCTGCTGCAGGGCGTCGGTTACCCGGCGCCGAATCTCTCCCATTTCCGCTCGATCGAGATCTGGGATACCGCGTCGCGCAGCGAGGAATATCTGCAGGACGGCTGGCTCACGCGCGCCTTCGGCGCCGCGCCGACGCCCAAGAGCTTTGCCGCCGACGGCGTGATCATCGGCTCGCCCGACTTAGGCCCGCTTGCCGGCGGCGGCACGCGCGCGATCGCGCTCGCCAGCACCGAGCAGTTTCTGCGTCAAGCGCGATTGGCCACGCTCGAAGGCCAGTCGCGCAACAAGGCCCTCGCCCACATCCTCAAGGTCGAGGCGGACATCATGCAAGCCGCGTCGCACCTCAACGCCAACCACGTCTTCACCACCGAATTTCCGTCGGGCGGGTTCGGCAACGCGATCAAGACCGCGTGCCAGATCGTCGCCAACGAGGCCGGCGTCGCCGTCGTGCGCGTCACGCTGTCGGGCTTCGACACCCACAGCGGCCAACCGGCAACGCAGGCGCGGCTCCTGGGCGATCTTGCCGGCGGAGTGGTCGCGCTGAAAAGCGCGCTGCAGGAGCTCGGCAAGTGGAACGACACGCTGGTGCTGACCTACGCCGAGTTCGGACGCAGGCCGAAGGAGAATTTGTCGAACGGCACCGATCACGGCACCGCGAGCGCGCACTTTGCACTGGGCGGGCGTATCGCCGGCGGCTTGTATGGCGATCAGCCGTCGCTCGATCGCCTTTCCGGCGACGGCAACACCGACTACGCGATCGACTTCCGCCGCGTCTATGCCACCGCGCTCGATCGTTGGTGGGGCATTCCGTCGAGCGGTCCGCTTGGCGGCAGCTTCACGCCGTTGCCAATCTTGCGAGCGTAGCGCTTCCATCGTCGTCCACGCGAAAGCGGGGGGGCCCAGCGGCGTTGGTCGAAAAGACACTGGATTCCCGCCCCCGATTAAAGCATTCGAGGGCAGGCTTTTCGCGGGAATGACGAAATTGATGACGCCGCTTAGACATTCGCGTCCCAAATGGCGATGAATTCCTGCCAGTGCGGCTGCTGGTATGAGGCGATTTTCTCGCGCGCGAGCGATATCTCGGCGGCGTACTCGCCGGCCGACAGCGCACCGCGCAACTGCTGGAACCTGAGGTAGAGCAGATACGTATTCATGGTGTCGGTCTCGCAGTAGCGCCGGATGTCGTCAATCCTTCCTTCGCGATACGCCGACCCCACCTCGCTGCCGTCCATTCCCACCTTGCCCGGGAAACCGGAAAGGCGCGCCATCGCGTCCAGCCCCGCCGACAGGCGCGGCTGAAACATCGCCAGCACGTCCATCAAGTCCAGATGCCGGGTGTGATAACGGCCGAGATAATTATTGAATTTGAATTCTCGGTCGTCGTCGCCCCAGTCCCAGAATTTGGTCGCGACCACGCCGTGGATGAGCGCCCGCTGACTGAGCACCGGCAGATCGAAGCCGCTTCCGTTCCACGACACGAGCTGCGGCGTGTAGCGGTCGATGCCGTCGAAAAATCGGCGAATGAGCTCAGGCTCGGAATCCGCCGATTCGCCCAGCGACCAGACCCGAAACGTGTCGCCTTCGCGCAACGCGCAGGAGATCGCCACCACGCGCTGCAGGTACAAGGGTAGAAAATCGCTGCCGCTCGCGGCGCGGCGCTGTTGGCTTGCCCAGGTCAGGACATCGGCATCGGAAAGCGTCGCCGACAAGCGATGCAGACGGCGAAGTCCCGCGACATCGGGCACTGTTTCGATGTCGAAGACGAGCGTCGGCGTCATGCGGGGAATCGCTGAGCGCCTGCCGCGCTCAGCCGGGAAAGACGCCGGTCGACAGATAACGGTCGCCCCGATCGCAAACGATGAAGACGATGGTCGCGTTGTCAATCTGGCGCGCGATGCGCAACGCGACCGCGCACGCACCACCCGACGATATTCCGGCGAAGATACCCTCCACGCGCGCGAGCTGGCGCGCGGTTTCCTCGGCGTCGGCCTGGGACACCGATTCGACCCGGTCGACGCCTTTCGCGTCGTAGATCTTGGGCAGATATGCCACCGGCCACTTGCGGATGCCCGGGATCTGCGAGCCCTCCTCAGGCTGGCAGCCAACGATCACCACCGCCG
>JBDTXW010000128.1:0-8143 GCA_040005975.1 Betaproteobacteria bacterium
CCGACGGCTCGCGCATCGCGCGCCGCTCGGAGACGCTGATCGATGCGCCGGCGCGGCGCAGCGTGGTCCGCAGCCGCTTCGAGCGGCGGCGCGGCGCGCGAGTGACAGCGCGCGAGGACGAGATATGCGAGACCACGTGGTACACCGAGGAGCAGGCGGTCGAGCTCGTGGCGGATGCCGGCTATCGCGACATTCGCTGCGAGTCGTTGCCATCGCACCCGCCCGAACCGGCGAGGCCGGGGCGGCGGTTCGCACTGCTGGGGCGCCTCTAGGCGGCGCCGTTTTTCAGTAAACGGACGCTACCAGCTGCCCGAGCTGCCGCCGCCACCGGAGCTGCCGCCGCCACCCGAGAAGCCGCCCCCGCCGCCGGAGGAGAATCCGCCGGACGAACTGCCTCCCGACCTCACCAGGAAGCCGCCGATGCTCGCGCTGCCCTTGGACTTCAGATCGCCGGCCGCTTTCAGATACCACGGCTGCCGCGACAGGGCGAGCTTGGCGATCGGATAGGCGACGACGTAGGTGCCTAGCAACCAGAGCGCGCCGCGCGTTCCGACGATGATGATCGGAAACATTGCCCAGAATGGAATCAGGAACACGTACAGGAACCACCCGACGCCCGGAGTCATCACACCGAGGACGGTAAAGATCCCGATGATGCCGAAAATGAATGCGCCCAGCAGAATGCGCATCGGCCAGGAAAGCTGCGGGCCGTCGAACTCCACCAGCGGTTTGCCGCCGCCCGAGCCCGAGGTCGCGCTGCTCTCCGGTGCGGCGTCGCTGCGCCCCTCGAGCTGCGCGACGACCGCCTCGATGCCGTCGCTGATGCCTCGATCGTAGTTGCCTTCCTTGAAGCGCGGCGTCATCCGGTCGCGAATGATGCGGCTGGATGCGACGTCGGTCAGCGTGCCTTCGAGGCCGTAGCCGACTTCGATGCGCATCTTGCGATCGTTCGGCACGACGATGACCAGCACGCCGTTGTCCTTGCCCTTCTGCCCGAGCTTCCATGCTTCGAATACACGGGTTGCATATTGCTCGATCGGCTCGCCGCCTATGGTCGCAACCGTCAGGACCGCGATCTGGTCGCCACTGGCGTCTTCGTGCGCCTTGAGCGCGGCGGAAAGATTCTCGCGCGTCGCCGGCGCGAGAATCTCGGCGTTGTCGACGACCCTTCCGGTCAGATACGGCACGTCCGCCGCGATCGAAGGGCCGGCCGCGAACCACGAGGCAAGAGCGATTCCGATCAGCCATCGTCCGCTAATCATCGCGCGCCCGTCTCCTGAATAGGCCGGTCGGGCAGCTCGTTCCCGCCGCTCACTGCGGCCAATCCCTTGGCGAGCAGCATCGCCTCCACGCGCGTCACGCCCTGCTGCAAGGCGTCGAAGCACCGGCGCTCGCGCAACAGCGGCGTCATTGCGTCGATCACACTGCGCCAGTCCGCGGCATCGAATCGCGCGTGCAGACCCACGTCCGGCAGAATGTCGACCTTGCGCTCGAACAGGGCTACCAGCAGCAGGATGCCGTTGCGCTCGCGCGTGTTGAACAATTCGCGGCGCAGGAAAAAAGCCTGCGCGTAGTGGCGAACTTCGACGTCGCGTCGCGTGGCGCGCAGGAACAGCCGCGCGTACGAGGGTGCTGCGATCGCGAGCAATGCACTGAGCGCTCCGGCGCCCAGGATCGCGACGACGAAGGTCAGCACATCTTCGGCACCGGGCCAGCGGGGCCACAGCGCGCCGGCGACGACAAGCAGCAAGCCTGCGAGCGCGGCCCCGAGGGCGAACGCCTTCCACGGCAGCTCGACGTAGCTGTCGGCCTTGCCGATGACCGCGGTGACGAGCTGCACGCCGGTTTGCGCTTCGATTGAGGCGATACGCGCTTCGAGGGCGGTCGATTCGCCCTCGTCGAGAAACGCCCGATGTCGCATCGGCGCCGCTTAAGGCATTTAGCCGCGGCGCGCGTCACTGTCGCGCAGACGCAGCGACAGGTAGGCGACGCCGGGTAGCGGATTGGCGTAGTACGGCGCGCAGGGGCGAAAGCCCGCGTCTTCGTACAGCGAACGCGCGGCCTTCATCCAATCCAATGTATCGAGCTTGAGCTCGTCGTAGCCTATCGTGCGCGCGTCGGCGAGGAGCGCCGTGACGAGCTTCTTGCCCCAGCCTTCGCCACGGTGCCCGGGCCGCACGTACAGGCGCTTGACCTCGCCCTGCGCCTGATCGGCGAGCGGCCGCAACGCGATGCAGGCGAACGCGTCCGCTTGATGGCCGGCGAGCAGCAGGCGCCCACGCGGCGCAGCATAAGCGCCGGGCAGCGTGCGCAATTCGTCGGAAAAGCCCTGAAAGCAGAGATCGACATTGAGCCAGCGCGAATATTCGATGAACAACGCGCGGGCGAGCTCGATATCGGCCGCGGTCGTTGCCTCGCGTATCGACGCGACGCCCGCCGATGCCGGCGCAGCGCTCAGGGCTGCTTTTCGCACGAGCCGATCTTGGTGTCGCTGCCCGGGAACTCGCTCTGCAATTCCTTGAGGCGCGCCATTGCCTGGGCCGTCGGGTCGCGCACGACCAGCGCCGTCTGCTGCACCGATTGCGTGCGCGGCTCGAGTCTCGCGTTGGTCAATCCTTGCGCCTGCAGTGTTGCGAGGCGACTGCGGGCGGCGTCCTCGCCGCGGAACACGCCCAGCGAAATGGCGTTGCGCTGCGGCCCGCTGTCGATGACGGAGATGTCCTTGATACCGCTCGCCTTCAGCTCGGCAAGTCGCCGGTCCGCGGCGGCACGGTTCGCGGCCGGTGCCAGGAACACCCAGTAGCTTGCAATAACCTCGACTTTTTTCTGACTCATCAGCCGGGAGAGGTCCAAGGGCTCCAGACTCGCCAGCGCGCGGTTGCGATCGTTGTCCGACAGGGGTCCCCATTCGACGCAGACGTCGGCCAGCGAGGCCGCTTTTGCCGGCCCCAGCGCTGCCACCTCCTGCGGCGTCAGCAGCTTGATCTTGTCGGGCTGGACCTGCTGCGACAAGCGTACGCCCTCGCCGGTGCCGAGGTTGTCGAGCTTGATATATCCGAACAGGCTCAGGTTGGCGAGCAGCAGAAGGAAGACCAGCGTTCTCATCAGATCCTTGGCAGGGCGGGAGCCGGCGCGATGCGGCGATTATCCACGACCGGCACCACGGCCGGAAGCCCGCGGACACCGCCGTGCCATCGGTGCCTCAAATCACGGCCGGCGCAGCGAGACCTCGCCGGTGACAAACCGTAACCGCCGGCCCCGATGGTCGAGCACCAGCGCGCCGCTCGCGTCGACACCGACGACGTCGCCCGACGCCGTACTGCCATCGGGCAGCAGGATTCTTGCCGACTTGCCGCGAAATGCGTTACGTCGCTGCCATTCGGGAATGAACGGAGCGAAGCCGTCGACCGCGTAGCGCTCCAGCATGGCCGTCAATTCCCGCACCAACGTGGCGAGCAGCAGGTTGCGATCGATCGCGCGGCCCCGCATGATCGTCGCGAGGTCGGTGACCGGCTGCGCGATGCCACGCCGCGCGGCGGGCGGCAGCCGCACATTGAGCCCGACGCCGATGACCGCGAGTGAAGGTCCCAGCGCGTCGCCCGAAAGCTCGATCAGGATGCCGCCGAACTTGCAATAGCGATGGGTCAGGTCATTCGGCCATTTGAGCTCGATGCCGACGATGCCCGAGGCCTCCAGCGCGCGAGCGAGCGCTACGCCGACGGCAAGCGACAAGCCGGCGAGGAAGCCCGCGCCCTGCTCGAATCGCCAGCCGAGCGAAAAGGTGAGGCTACCGCCGGCCACCGCCGTCCAGCCGCGGCCGCGGCGGCCGCGACCCGCCGTCTGCCATTCGGCAATCAGCAAGCGGCGGTGCACGTCCTCGCGCGAAGCGCGGCGGTTGAGCTCGCTGCTGGTCGAATCGACGGTGTCGACGACTTCGACTTTCACGAGCTTCGCCGCCGCACCGAGCGCCGCAACGATGGCGTCGCGGTCGAGAAACGGAACCGCATCGTGCAGGCGATAGCCGCGGCCGCGAATGCGCTCGAGCTTGAGGCCTGCGCCGTCCGCTTCCTTAAGCACCTGCGACACACGCGCGCGCGACATCCCCACCGCGCTTGCAAGCGCTTCGCCGGAATGGATTTCGCCGTCGGCCAGACGGCGCAGCAGACGGAAGCCAAGAGCAGTGAGCACGTGTGCAGTGTCAGCGCGGGTTCCGGGGTCGGCGCGCCGGGCCCCGGGAAGGTCAGGCCTTGAGCACGCCCCGGCGGATCTGGTCCTGTTCGATCGACTCGAACAGCGCACGAAAATTGCCTTCGCCGAAGCCCTCGTTGCCCTTCCGCTGGATGATTTCGAAGAAAATCGGCCCGATCACGGTAGCGGTAAAGATCTGCAGCAGCATCTCGTTATTCTCCGGTGCGCCGTCGAGAAGGATGCGCTCGTTCCTCAGACGCGCGGTATCTTCCTGGTGTCCGGGCAGCCGCGTCGCCAACGCTTCGTAATAGGTGTCGGGGGTGTCCTGAAACGCCACGCCGCGCTGGCGCAGCGTGTGCACGGTGCTGTAGATATCTCCGGTGCCCAGCGCAATGTGCTGGATACCTTCGCCGTGGTAGGCGACCAGGTATTCCTGGATCTGGCTCTTGTCGTCGGAGCTCTCGTTGATCGGGATGCGGATCTTGCCGCAGGGGCTGGTCATCGCCTTGCTTTTGAGCCCGGTCAGCTTGCCCTCGATGTCGAAATAGCGGATCTCGCGAAAATTGAACAACCGCTCGTAGAAGCTCGCCCATTCGTCCATGCGGCCACGATGCACGTTGTGCGTCAGATGGTCGATCGTCACCAGCCCCGCACCCTGTGGCCGCTGCTCGGCGCCGGCGATCGGCACGAAGTCGATGTCGTAGATCGATACGCCGGCGCCGTCGACCGGATAGCGGTCGACCAGATAGATCAGCGAATCGCCGATGCCTTTGATCGCGGGGATGCTGAGCTCCATCGGCCCGGGGTGCGCCTCGACGCCCCATGCGCCCTGCTCGATCAGCTTCACATAGGCGCGTCCGGCATCCTTGACGCGGAATGCCATCGCGCAGATCGACGGACCGTGCACGCGGGCGAAACCCTGCGCGAAGCTTCCGGGCTCGGCATTGACGATGAAGTTGACGTCGCCCTGCCGGTACAACAGCACGTTTTTCGAGCGGTGCTTGGCGATCGCGGAAAAGCCCATCTGCTCGAATAGCCGGCCGAGCGCGGCGGGGTCCGGCGCCGCGTATTCGACGAACTCGAAGCCGTCGGTGCCGAGCGGATTGTCCCAGAGGGAAGGCGCAGCCATATCGAATTCTCCTGCCGAATCGCCTATGCATTCAAGCATACCGCTGCGCCCAGCCGCGCGCATCCGGCGCGGGTCCCACTGGCAGCTACGCGGCGGCCGCGCCCACGATCCTGACGCCTGCAAGCTTTTCCTGCGCCTCGATGAGCGATGCGACGTACTTGTCGCCGAACCCGAGCAGATTGGCGTTGACCAGGCTCTGGTGCACGGCCTCGCCGACGATCGCGGTCGACGGCAGCGACTCGGCGAAGTGGGTGTAATAGCGCAGGTCCTTCATCGCGTTGACCAGCGTGAACTTGAGCCCGGAGAGATCGCCGCTCTCGAGCATCTTGCCGACGGTCATCTGGAAGATGCCGGAGTTCACTCCACCCGCCGAGATGATCTCGTGCAGCTTCTTGATCGACACGCCGGCCTTCGCGCAGGTTGCGCAAGCCTCGGCGGACGCGGTGGCGATCGCCATCGCGACGAAGTTGTTGACCAGCTTCAGCATGTGGCCGTGCCCGGGGGCGCCCGCGTGAACGATGTTCTCGCAGTACGCGGACAGCACCGGTTTCAACTGGGCGAACGTCGCATCGTCGGCGCCGACCATCGTGTTCAGGCGGCCCTCTTCGGCTTCCTTCGGCGTGCGCGCCAGCGGGGCGTCGACGTAGCGCGTGCCTTTGCGCGCCAGATCGTCGCGGATCTTGGCCGTCGACGAAGGCTCCGCGGTCGACGTGTCGACGACGATCAGCCCGTCGCGCGCCGCACCGAGGATGCCGTCGGCCCCATAGACGATTTCCTCGATCTGCGGCGAGCCGGTCACGCAGAGGATCACGACGTCGGACGCGCGCGCAACCTCGGCATTGGTTTTGACTTCCTTGGCGCCGGCCGCGAGTATGTCCTCGGCGGGCTTGCGGTTGCGGTGTATGCGCACCGTCAGCGGAAATCCCTTGGCGACGAGGTTCTTCGCGATGCCGTGGCCCATCAGCCCGAGGCCGATGAAGCCGATGCGGGGCGCAGCAGTGCTCATGATGCCTTGCTCATGTTGTTTTCCTTCGGGTGGATACGATGCGGCGCGGAACGGGTGAGGCGATCAAGCCGAGTGTAGCCGATCGGCCCGCGTTCAGTCGACCGCGGCCGGCTCGGCGGAAGGCAGCCCCGCGCGCCAGCGCTCGTACCACGTGAGGACGACGCCGCTGCCGGCGATCACGATCATGCCGGTGAGCGCCCAGCCATCGGGAAAGGTCCCGAACAAGAGCCACGCCGCAAGTGTCGAGAAGACGAGCTGCACATAGGTGAACGGCGCGATCGCCGAAGCCGAGGCGAGCCGGAACGCCCGCGTGAACAACCAGTGCCCAAGTGAGCCCATGACGCCGATGCCGAGGAACAACGCCAGATCGGAGGTCGGATACCACGCTTGGTCGTGAAGTAGCGCCACCACGATCGACATCAGCACCGCACCGCACAGACAAGGATAGAACAGCAATACCCGCAGATCCTCGCCGGCGAGCATTCGGGTCAGGATCTGGTAGCCGGCGTAGGCCGCCGCCGCGGCCAGCGCGAACAGGGCGGCGCTGTCGAGGATTCCGCTGCCGGGGCGCACGATCAGCAGCATGCCGATGAAGCCGGCGGCGGCGAAGCCCCACCGTGGCAACGTGATGCGCTCGCGCAGCAGCCACGCGGCGAGCAAGGTCACCAGAATGGGGCTCGTGTAGTTGAGCGCGGTCGCCTCGGCCAGCGGCAGATACTTGACCGCAGTGAAAAAACACAGCGAGGACGCGATGAGCACCGTGCCGCGCACCAGGTGCAGGGCGGGCCGCGTCGTGCGCACCAGATTCCAGCGCATGCTGGGCGCCAGCAGGGCGAACATCAGCAACGCCTGCACACCCCAGCGCGCCCATACCAGCAGCGGTACCGGATAGCGCTGGCTCAAATGCTTGACGGTGACGTCGATGCTCGTGAAGCAGGCGCACGCCGCGACGATCAGCGCGATCGCGGAAATCGGCATGTGCGCGGGGCGGGTCATCGCTCAGCCTGGATTCGGCACGGCGGAGTCAACGGGCGCGATCGGTCGTCCGCAAAAGAATCGCAACGGATGCTCGTTCGAAAAAAGAGGGACCGCGCTGCGTTCTGCGCCAACGCGATCACGATTCGCTGGTGCGGCCCATTCTAGCCGTCGCGGCACCGCCCCGCCAGCCGGGACACTTGAGGCGCGCCCCCGGAAAGCGCGAAAACGCCGATAATTGCTCACTGCAGATCCGTCGGGCAGCGCAGAGACGGACCCCGACATTTCAGGAGAAAACATGATCGCCAGACATTCGGGCCTGGTCGCTGCAGCGCTGCTCGCGTCGGCACTCTGCTTCGCTGCCGGCAGCGCAGGCGCACAGGGCGCGCAACCCGCCGCCCAGCGTAGCCGGGTCGTCATCCAGGTGAGCGATGCGGAGCCCGCCAGGTGGAGCCTCGCGCTCAACAATGCGAAGAACATCCAGACTGATGTCGGTGCGGCGAACGTCGACATCGAGATCATCGCGTACGGGCCCGGCATCGGCATGCTCAAGTCCGATTCGATCGTCGGCAACCGAGTCGAGGAAGCCGGGAAAGCCGGCGTCAAGGTCATCGCCTGCGAGAACACGATGCGCGCGCAGAAGCTGACGCAAGCCGATATGCTGACCGGCATCGGCTACGTGCCCGCCGGCGTGGTCACGCTGATGCAGCGTCAGCAGCAGGGCTGGGCCTACATCCGGCCCTGATCCGCGGCCCGCGCAGGCGTTCCCGCCTCGCCCAGGTCCCAGAACAATCCGGTCATGATCTGCAGTCCTTCGCGCGCCAGCGAACAGAGCATGTGCTCGT
>JBDTXW010000129.1:0-8021 GCA_040005975.1 Betaproteobacteria bacterium
TTCGTCAAGGACGTCGAGCACATCCTGATGCCGGTGCTGATGATCCTGATGTACCTGACGCCGATCCTTTATCCGCTTTCGCTGGTCCCTGACAGCATGAAGCCCTGGGTGGCGGCTAACCCCTTCGGCTACCTGGTCGGCCGCCTGCGCGATGCGTTGCTCGACGGTCGACTCGGGCTCGATTGGCGTGACGCGCTGGCCGTCGCCGTCGCGCTGGCTCTGTTCGCTGCGGGCCGCTGGGTGTTCCTGCGGCTGTCGCCGCATTTCGAAGATTTCGTCTAGCGCATTCGACCGACCGATCTTCGATGTCCGCACTGCTCCACCTTTCCGGCGTCGGCAAGGACTATGCAAAGCTCGATGCCAACGCGGGCCGGCTGCGCTTGGTGTTCGATTTGCTGCGTGGTCGCGGTGCCTCGCACGTGTTCCAGGCGCTGGACGAGGTCTCGTTCGACCTGGCCGCCGGCGAGTCGCTGGGCATCATCGGCGAAAACGGCGCCGGCAAGTCGACGCTGCTCAAGATCGTCGCGGGGGTCATCACGCCGACGCGCGGCGTCGTCGAGAGCCGCGGACGCGTCGGAGCGCTGCTGGAGCTCGGCTCGGGCTTCCATCCGGAGTATTCGGGCATTGCCAACATCGATCTCGCGGCGGCGCTGCTCGGGCTTACGCGCGCCGAGATCGCGGCAAAGCGCGAGGCGATCATCGCCTTCGCCGATATCGGCGAGCACATTCACGATCCGATCAAGCATTACTCGTCCGGCATGGTCGTGCGGCTGGGCTTCGCGGTGGCGACCGCGCTGACGCCGGATATTCTGATCACCGACGAGGTGCTCGCAGTCGGCGACGAGTCGTTTCAGAAAAAATGCGTTGCCTGGATGGAAAGCTACCTGATCGGAGGCGGCACGCTGCTGCTGTGCTCGCACAGCATGTACCACATCCAGAAGCTTTGCCGCGCTGCGCTGTGGCTTAAGGACGGGCGCATCGAGCGTTACGGTCCCGCGGCCGAAGTGAGCCAGGCGTACCTCGCCTACCACGAGGAAAAGTCCGCCAACGCGAAGCAGCCGATAGCCGCGCCCAGGGCGGCCGCTGCGGGCGTGTACGCGGTGCAGTCGTTGACGCTCGATCCACCGGTGACGTTGCCGTCCGGGCACGCACTGACGATCGCCGGCGAAGTGTTCTCGCCCGACGGACGGCCGCCGGTCGTCCTGCTCGGGCTGATCCGCGCCGACGGCACACCGGTGTACGGTGTGGCCACCGACATGGATGGCGTTACGCCGGTGCGGATCAGCGAGCAGCGTTTCGCCTTTTCGCTGACCTTTCCGCGGCTGCCACTGCTGCCGGGAAAATATCTGGTGCGCGCACATGCACTCGACCCCGAGGGCGTGCGGCTGTTCGACAACGTCGAAATGCCGCTGCTGATCGAGGGCGCGACGCGCGAAATGGGCCTGGTGCGCATCGATCACGGCTGGAATGGCGCGGCGGGCCGGTTCGATAACGGACCCGCCGACGGAACCGGCTCGTCCTGATCGGGTAAAATTGCAACTTTGCCGCCGCAATGGCGCCTTCGCGCTTGAGCGGCGGCGGCGCGTGCCTCGCATGGCCTCCGACCTCACCTTTACCGGCGAACGCTTCGTTCCGGCATGCGTCGGCGAAATCGCTTACGAGCATTGGCACCGCTACGCATTCGCGCGCCGATATGCGGAGGGCGCCCGTGTGCTCGACGCCGCGTGCGGCGAAGGCTATGGCACCGCGTTGCTCGGCACGATGGCGGCGGAGGCGGTCGGCATCGACATCGACGCCGCCGCCATTCGGCACGCACAGTCGACCTACGGCACCGGACGCATCCGCTTCGTCGAGGGCTCGTGCACCCTGATTCCTCTCCCCGACGCGTCGCTGGACATGGTCGTATCGTTCGAGACGATCGAACATCTGGAAGCGGCCGACCAGCCCCGCATGCTCGCCGAGTTCGCGCGGGTGCTGAAACCCGACGGGCTGCTGGTCATTTCCTCGCCGAACAAACGCCTCTACAGCGATGCACGCGGCTACGTCAACGAGTTTCATCGTCACGAGCTCTATCGCGACGGTCTTTGCGCGCTGCTTTCCGGCGCGTTCCCGGCGCAGCGCTGGTTCCACCAGCGCCTGGCGTCCTGGTCGGAGATCTGGCGGGAAGGCGCCGGCGAAGGCGTCGGCGAAGGCATCGAGGCGTGGCTGGGCGAGTCGGGCCGCGTGTCGCCGTATGCCGCGCCCGAGGGTATGTATTTCATTGTCGTTGCGGCGCGGGCGGCTGGCGCTCTTCCAGACGAGGCGGTGCGGGGGTCACTATTCACCGACGCCGAAGAGACCGAGCAGAAGCGGGCGCAGGCCAATGCCAGCGAAGTGCTCAGGCAGGATGCGCTACTGAAGGAGCGCGACGCGGCGCTCGACCGGCAAACCGCGCACGTTCATCATCTCGAGGCGCTGATTGCGCAGCGCGACGCGGCGCTCGACCAGCAAACCGGGCAAGTTCGTCACCTCGAGGCGCTGATCGCGGAGCGCGAACGCATTATCGCGGACAAGGACGGCCAGCTGGCCGCACTCGATGCGGTGCGCGAACAGCGCGAGCAGTTGATCGCATTGCGCGACCGCGAGTTGGCCGCGCGCGACGTCGTGCTCGCCGCCACGCAGGCGCAGGTCGAAGCGCTGGAGCGCGAATGCAGGCGCCAGGACGATGCGATGATTGCGAGCGCCGCGGCGTTCGACGCCGAGCGCAGCGCGCTGCGCAAGGAGATCGCCGCAGGGCAATCGTTAGGCTGGTGGCTTGCGCTGCCGTGGCACCGCCTGCGGCTCTGGCTGCGTGGACGCTGACGGTTGATGGCGCGCGTTCCGATCGACATCGTCGTCCCGGTCTACAACGCGGCGGACGAACTGGAGCGCTGTGTCGACAGCGTGCTCACGCACACGAGCGGTGATTACCGCCTGATCCTCATTGACGATGCCTCGCCCGATCCCGCCGTCCGCGCCTATTTCTCGCGGCTGGAGGCGCGCCGGCTGCCACAGCTCGCGCTGCGGGTCAATGAGCGCAATCTCGGTTTCACACTCAACGCCAACGGCGGCATCCGCGCCGCCCGTGAACGCGCCGACCTGGTGCTGCTCAATTCGGACACCGTCGTCACTCGCGGCTGGCTGGATGCGCTGGCGCGCTGCGCGGCGTCGGACTCCACGATCGGGACGATCACGCCGTTTTCCAACAATGCCGAAATCTGCTCGCTGCCGCGTTTTTGCGAGAACAATCGCTGGCCCGCGTCGCGCGACGCCGAAACGATGGTGCGCGCGCTCGAACGGGCCGCCGTACCGACCTATCCCGATCTGCCGACGGGCGTCGGATTCTGCCTTTACATCCGCCGGGCGCTGATCGACGCGATCGGCGTGTTCGATCCGGTGTTCGGGCTGGGCTACGGCGAAGAAAACGATTTGTGCATGCGTGCCGCCACGGCCGGTTTTCGCAATGTGCTCTGCGAGGATGCGTTCGTGCTGCACCTGGGTGGGAGCTCGTTCGGCGGCAAGCGCGCCGATCTGGCCGAACGCAATATGCAAATCCTGCTCGGGCGCCACCCGCACTATCTCGACCTCGTGCGCGCCTACATCGCCGCCGATCCGGCGCGCCCCTTGCGCGAGCTTGCGCTGTCGCAATATCGCGTCCTGAGCGAGCCCGTGCCAGGCGTGCTGCACGTGATTCACGGCCACGGCGGCGGGACCGAGTATCACGTGCGCGCGCTGATCGCCGCCTCGTCCACCGCCTTCCGTCACTATCTGCTGGTCGCCGTCGGCGACGAATGGCAACTGGAAGAGCACGCGGGCGATGCCACGCGAACGTACGATTTCAGCCGCCTGCCCGCCGAGCCCTGGAGTGACTTTCTGGGCGGGATTTGCGTCCGCTTCGGCGTCGAGCTCATCCACCTGCACAATATTTCCGGCTGCCGTGATGGCCTGCTGCAGGCGGTGGGCCACCTCGACACGCCTTATGGCTACACGGTGCATGATCTCAATTTCGCCTGTCCGACGATAACTTTCCTCAACGCACAACACCGCTATTGTGGAGCGGTGACCGACACGACGATTTGCAAAGCCTGTCTTGCCGCGCAGCCCGAATTCGCGGGCGCCGACATCGAAGCCTGGCGAGCGAAGCACCGGGCGCTGCTGGCGGGCTCGGCATTTCTGATCGCGCCTTCGGACTGGGCGGCATCGATACTGAACAAATATTTTCCGGGAAACAAGGTCACGGTGATTCCGCACGGCAACGCGGCGGGCATGTCGCGCCCGGACGCCGTGCACTCGCCGCTGCCGATGGCCGACGACGGCTGGCCGGTCGTTGCGGTTCTCGGAGCGATCGGCCCCGATAAAGGCGCGCGGCGGCTCGAGCGCCTGGTCGAATTGACGCGCGAGCGCGGGCTCGCGCTGCGCTGGGTGCTGATCGGCTATCTGGATCGCGGGCGTGAGCCGTTCCAGTCCGCCGATGCGGTGTTCACGATGCACGGCCCGTACGATTCTCGCGAGCTGCGCGAGTTGATCGAGCACTATCGCGTCCGGCTGGTCGCGTATCCGTCGGCAGGTCCGGAGACGTTCAGCTTTACGCTGTCCGAAGTCTGGGCCGCGGGCCGGCCTGCGATCGTCCCGCCGATCGGAGCGCTCGCCGACCGTGTCGCGGCGACGGGTGCCGGCTGGGTCATGAGCGACGAGGAGTGGCGCTCGGAGGCACGCATGCTCGATCGCATTGTCGCCGTGCTCGATGCCTCTCGCGGCGCCGAGTTTGCCGCGGTGGCCGCGCGCGCGAAAGAAGTGGCCTCGCCTGCGCTGGAAGAGATGACGGCCGCGACGATCGCCGTCTATCGGGGCGTGCATCGGGCGGAGCGGAACTTGCGCATCGCAATGCGGCCGATCACCGCAGCGCGCTGCCTCGCGGCGCTGCACTATGCGCCGTGGCGTCTGCCGCAACCGGCCGCCCCGATATCGCAACCGACGGCCTTCGCCGCGCCGCCGCCGTCCGCAACCGCTGCACGCGATCCGCTGGCGCGGGTCGCACGGGCGGCGCTGCGGATCCGCCACACGCGAACAGGGCGCGCGCTTTACCGTCTCGCACCCGCCTCGCTGCTCGCCGCGCTCAAGGCACGGCTGCCGCGGTGAGCGCTGCGGATGACGCCGCATGGATCGCGCGCGGGCAGGCACACCAGCGCGCGGGCCGCACGATCGACGCACTGGTCTGCTATCGCGAGGCGCTTGCGGCAAACCGCTACGCGATCCAGGCCCATTGTCGCCTGGGCGAGCTGCTGCGCGATCTCGGGCGCGACAGCGACGCGTTCGACGCCTGGCGTACGGTGCTGACGCTGCAGCCCAGGCATCTGCCGACGCTGCTCGCCTTCGGCGCCGCGGCGCGGCGGATTGGCAAGACGGCCGAGTCCGCCGAGGCATATCGCCGCGCACTCGCGTGCGAGCCGGAAGATCCGCAGGCACGGTACGGCAGCGCCCTGACACGTCTTGTCGCAGGCGATGCCGACGCCTATCCTGAAATCCAGCGATCGATAAACGATGGCGCCGCCGGCGAAAATACGGACGAGCTCGCAAGGCTGTTACTCTCGGGTCCCGCATCGCCGCGCAAACAGGCGTTGCTCGCCAATCTCGCAGGGCGCGGTGCCGACAGATTGTCGCCCAGGCTGGTGGCGATGCTGGCCGAGGATGCGACGACGCGCGGCGAGCGCGAGCGGTCGCGGGGCCTGCTCGAATCCGCCGAGGCCCGAATCGCGACGGTGGCTCCACTCGAGGCCTTGCGTCTGTTCGCGCTTGCCGCGGCGCGCACCGCGCCCGAGTCTTCATGGGCCGCGCACTATGCCGCACGATGCATGGCGTTGCACGCGGCCCAAGTGCCGCTTGCGTGGCCCCGCCGAACCGCGGGCACGGCGCTGCGTGTGGCCTATTTGATCGCTGCCACCCGACCGTTGTGCGTGGGCACGCAACAGATCGATCCGAACCGTTATCTGCGTGAAGTCGTCGCCGCACACCCGCGCGAGCGCATCGTGGCCGTCGTCTTCAACGTCGACGCCGGGCCGGTGACAGCCGCCGCCGAAGCGCTCGCCGGGTCGCCGATGATCGCGCTCGGATCGGCGCCGGATCCGGCCGTCGCGCAATGGTTGGCCGAGGCCGATTTCGATGCGATCGTCGATCTGGCCGGCATGGGCGCGGCAATCGGGCCGCTGCTGGCGCAGCGTCCTGCCCGCAGTATCTGGACGATCGATTCGCTCTTCGCCGCGCATCTCGCACCGCTGGTCGGGCAATATCTGCCAGCGCCACGATCCGGAACGGACGAGGATTTGCGCGCGCACCGGCAGGACGTCGAGGCCGCATTTGCTGCCGCCATTGGACAGGATCCGTCGTCCGGCGCCGCCTGTCCGGTCCCGCCGGTCGCGATGGCGCGGCATTGGCGCGACGCCGTGCGCGCGCATCAGACGCAGGACGCCGACGCGGCGATCGCCGCGTATCGTCAGGTGCTTCAGCTGCAGCCTGATTTCGCGCGCGCGCATTATCTGCTGGGCCTGCTGCTGCGCGACCGGGACCAGCATGCCGAGGCACTGCAGCAGCTGACGCTGGCGGTAGACGCGGCGCCCAGCTTCGTCGACGCGCGGGCGGCGCTCGCCAACCTGCTGCGCGAGAGCGGCCGCGCCGACGAGGCAACTGTTGTCTCCCGCGAAGGGCTGGCCGCCGCTCCCCGCGCGAGCGCGCTCTGGCGCGCGCTCGGGCTCATCGAGCTTGCGCGCGGCCGGGGCAGCGACGCGCGCGCCGCGTTCGACCGCGCGCTGGCCGATCAGCCGGCTGATGCCGAGACACACTACAACCGCGGCGTCGCGCTGCAGATGGACAAGAAGCGCCGCGCCGCGCTCAATGCGTACCGGCGTGCACTGGCGCTTGCGCCGGATCTGGCGGCGGCGGGCTTTAACGCCGGTGTCGTGCTGCGCGAGCTGGGGCGGTCCGACGCTGCGATCGCGGCCTTCGAATGCGTGATCGGAAAGGATGTGGGGCACGTCGCCGCACACAACGCGCTTTGCGAAACGCTGCACGAGAGTGGGCGGATCGACGACTGGTTGCGGGCGTTCCGGCGTTTCGAGGCGAGCTGTCCCGATGCGTTGCCGCTGGCGATGCAGGCGCTCGAGGCCTGCCAGTATCAGGCCGACTTCAACGCGCTCGACGACTACCTCGACCGCCTGCGCCGCGGCCAATTCAAGGCCGCCGGTAACACCGAGCTCGCCGACTGCCTCGAAACGCTGTTGTTCCTGATCCTCTATTTCGATGTCGAGCCCGCTTTCGTTCGCGGTCTGTACGACGTATACGCGTCGGTCGCGCCGCGCGTCTACGGTGCACCGGTCGCGCTGGCACGCCGGCGCCGCCCGGGCAGGATCCGCATCGGCTACCTGTCCGGCGACTTGCGCAACCACGTAATGGGCAAGATGGTGTGGGACGCCGTGCGGCGGCACGACCGAAGTCGCTTCGAGCTCTTTTTTTATTCGCTGTCCGCGATCAGCGATGAATGGACGGCGCGCTATCGGGCCTTGGGTGACCACTTCGCGACGATCGCCGATGCGACCGAGCGTGAAGCCGCCGTGCGCATCGCCGCAGACGAACTCGATCTGCTCGTCGATCTGGCAACCAATACGCGCGGCGCCAAGCCCGGCATCCTCGCCCTGAAGCCGGCGCATGTGCAGATCACGCACGTCGCCAGCGCCGGCGTCGTCGGCTTGCGCGCGATCGACTTCAAGCTGACCGACGCGTTTGCCGATTTGCCGGAAAGTCAGGCGGGCCAGCTCGAGGCGCTGCTACCGGTCGAGGGCTGCGTGTATCCGTACCGCCATATCGCTCCGGCCGCAATTCATCCGTATCGCCGCGACCGGCTGGGCATCGCGGCCGACGCCGTGGTCATCGCGGCCTTCGTCAATCCGATGAAGTTGTCGCGGCGCTGCCTCGCGCTGTGGCGCGAAGTGCTCGAGCGGATTCCGCGCGCG
>JBDTXW010000130.1:0-7994 GCA_040005975.1 Betaproteobacteria bacterium
CGCTGCCGCAGATCGGCGTCATCGACATCAGCATCATCGAGGAGGACACGACACGCTTGCTCGAATTCGAGCGCGGCGCGCTCGATTATGTCGAGCTGCGCGCCGAAGTGGCCAACCGCCTGCTCGCCGACGACAAGCTCAGGCCGGAATACGCGGCGCGCGGTATCGTGCGCCACGCCTTCATCGAGCCGTTCTTGTTTTTCGTCGACTTCAACATGAACGATCCGGTCGTCGGCGGCATGAGCAACGATAAGATCGCGCTGCGGCGCGCGATCGCGATGGGGCTCGACACGCAGAACCTGGTCGACGTCGTCTACGCCGGACAGGGGCAGCCGGCCAACCAGCTCGTCCCTCCCGGCGTCAGCGGCCACGACCCCGCGGCGCCGATCAAGTCGCTGTACGACGCTGCCGCGGCGCGCGCCCTGCTCGATCGCTTCGGCTACGGCAGCCGTGACGCCGAGGGATACCGCAAGGCGCCCGACGGCAAGCCGCTGACAGTGATCCTGTCGTTGCGCGCCGCGGCGATTTCGCGCGAGACGCAGACGCTTTGGAGACGGGACATGGACGCCATCGGCATCCGGATCGACTTCCACGTGACGCCGTTCCAGGATTTCGTCAAGGAACTCATCGCCGGACAATTCCAGCTGTCCGCTGCCGGATTTGGCGGCACACCGACCGGAGATGGCATCCTGGAATTGCTCGACAGCAGGCAGCCGCCGTTTGCCAACCAGTCGCGATTCAAGTCGGCCGAGTACGACCGCCTGGTCGATCGCTTCCTGCGCAGCCCGACCGTGCCTGAGCAAATCGTATCCGCGCGCAGCATGACCGCGCTCGCGCGTGCATACATGCCGCTGCTGCCGCTGATCTTTCGCCGCGAGAACGATTTCGTCCAGCCGTGGCTGCTTGGATTTCGGCCGCAGGTGTTCAGCACCTACTGGCAATACATGGATATCGACCTCGACCGCCGCAGGCGGCTGGATTAGAACGGCGCCGCGAAACGAATCAGCCGATTCGGCTTATCGCGCCGCGCGCGCGAAAGGGACAAAAGATGAACGACAAACCGCGGCTCGAAGCGCCGGCCGGCGCGTGCGACTGCCACATGCACGTGTACGACCGCCGCTACAAGCCGGCGCCGACGTCGCTTTTTCCGCCGCCCGACGCGCCGGCCGATGCCTATCTCGCCGTGCAGCGGCAACTGGGGCTCACGCGCGCCGTCGTCGTGCAGCCGAACGCGTACGCCTTCGACAACGCCTGCACCGAGGAGGCGATCGTCGAACTCGGCGCGAATGCGCGCGGCGTGGCGACGATCCGACCGGACATCGCCGACACTGAGATCGAGCGCTTGACGCGAGCCGGCTTTCGCGGCGCGCGCTGCTTCATGCTCAAAGGCGGCCTCTTGTCCTGGGACGACGTCGATACGATCGCGGCGCGCGTCGCGCCGTTCGGCTGGCATCTGCAGCTGCAATTCGATGGCCGGGACACGCCGGCCCATGCATCGCGGATCGCTCGGCTGCCGGCGGAAGTGGTCGTCGACCACAACGGCAAGTTTCTCGAGCCGGTTCCACCGGGGCATCCCGCGTTTCGCGCACTGCTCGCGCTGCTCGACGGCGGGCGCTTCTGGGTCAAGCTGTCGGCGCCATACGAAACGTCCAAATCCGGTCCGCCCGGCTACGACGATGTCAGCGCACTGGCGCGCGCGCTGGTCGCGGCGCATCCCGAGCGCTGCCTCTGGGCGACCAACTGGCCGCATCCTAACTTCAATCCGCCGCCGTCGAATGCCGCAATGCTCGATCTGCTGCTCGATTGGGCGCCCGACGACGCGACGCGGCGCGGGATCCTGGTCGACAACCCGGCGCGACTGTACGGTTTCTGAATCCCGCGCTGCGCGGCGCAACTGGCGGCGGTAGACGAGTTCCGGTAGATTGCCCGATCGTCCGTCCGGATACGTAAGGAGCGTTCGCCATGCTGCGATCTTTTGCCAGGCTGCTCGCGGGGGTTTTGCTACTGGCCGTTGCCGCGGCCACGCTGGCGCAGGACTATCCAACCAAGCCGGTGAAGATCATCGTCCCGTTCGCGGCAGGAGGGCCGGCCGACATCTATGCCCGCTTTCTCGGCCAGCGGCTGGAAGCCGCGCTAGGTCAGCCGTTCATCGTCGACGATCGGCCCGGTGCCGGATCGGTGATCGGCACCGATGCCGCGGCGAAGAGCGCGCCGGACGGCTATACGCTGCTGCTGATGTCGAATGCGCAGACTGTCAACGAGTCACTGGTGCCGAACAAGCCGTACGCACTGCTGCGCGATTTCATCGCCGTGGCGCCGATCAACTATTCGGATCTGGTGCTGGTCGTGCATCCGTCGGTGCCGGCAAAGAACCTCGCCGAGCTGATCGCGCTCGCCAAGGCGAAACCGGGCAAGCTCAACTATGCGTCCTCGGGTCCCGGTACGCCCTATCACATGGCCGGCGAGCTTTTCAAGGCAATGGCAGGGATCGACATCGTGCACATTCCATACAAGGGCAGTTCGCAGGCGCGTACTGATACGCTCGGCGGGCAGGTCGACATGATGTTCGACGCCGTCACGACGATGAGCGAGTTTGCCCGAGCAGGAAAGGTGCGGGCGCTGGCGACCAGCGGCAAAGTGCGATCGTCGGTGCTGCCGGAGGTGCCGACGCTCTCCGAATCCGGCGTGCCCGGCTACGAGGCGGTCATCTGGCTGGGTGTGATGGCGCCGAAAAATACGCCGCCGCAGATCGTCCGGCGGCTGAACGCCGCGATCACCAAAATCGTCAGCGAACCCGAGGTACGCAGCGAATGGACGAAGCAGGGCGCGGTGGCGATGACGATGGCACCCGACGACTTCAGTCGCTACCTCGCCGACGACATCGCCAAGTGGGAGCGGATCGTGGCGATTTCAGGCGCGAAACCCGACCGCTAGCACTTAAGTCCGTGCAGCGCGCCGCGGGCTCCGGCGGCGCCGCGTCGAGAGCTCGACACCGCGAGAGCTGCGCGGGGCGCGATCGCATCGCTTACACTGTCGTCGCCCGAGTTGGCGCTCCACCTCGATGTCCGTCGCATCCCGCCGCCTGATTGCCCACCTCGACATGGATGCGTTCTACGCGTCGGTCGAGTTGTTGCGCTACCCGGAGCTGCGCGGCAGACCCGTCGTCATCGGCGGCGGCCGGCGCCATCAGCCGGAGGAGATCGTCGATCCGGATACCGGACGAATCGATCGGCGCTTCGCGACCTTGCGCGGCTATACCGGACGCGGGGTGATCACCACCGCTACCTACGAGGCGCGCGCGTTCGGGTTGCATTCCGCCCTCGGATTGATGAAGGCGGCGCAGCTCGCTCCGGATACGGTGCTGCTGCCGGTCGATTTCGACGCCTATCGCCGGTACTCGCGCCTGTTCAAGGCGGCGGTCTTGGCGATCGCGCCCGAGGTCGAGGATCGTGGCATCGATGAGATCTTCATCGACTTGACCGGCGTCGCGCTGCCGGGCGCGCGAGACACGGACGACGCATGGCTCCGCGCGCGCGAGACCGGGCTTGCGCTCAAGGCTGCGGTGGGCGACGCGACCGGGCTTTCGTGCTCGATCGGCATAGCGCCGAACAAGCTGCTGGCCAAGATCGCCTCCGAGCTCGACAAGCCCGACGGCCTGACGTTGCTGCCGATGGCGGAGATTGCGGAGCGAGTCTGGCCGCTTCCTGCGCGCAGGATCAACGGCATCGGCCCGAAGTCCAGTGCCCGGCTCGAAGCGCTGGGCATACGCACGATCGGCGAGCTGGCCGCGGCCGACGCAGGTTTGCTGCTCGAGCATTTCGGCGCGCATTACGGCGCCTGGATGCACGAGGCGGCGCACGGCCGCGACGAGCGCCCGGTGGTGACGTACAGCGAGCCACAATCGATCAGCCGTGAGACGACGTTCGATCGCGACTTGCACCCGACGCGCGACCGCGTCGAGCTTTCCGCGGTTTTCAGCGAGCTTTGCGCCGGCGTCAGCGACGACCTCAAGCGCAAGGGCTACGTCGGCAAGACGATTGGGCTCAAGCTGCGCTACGACAATTTCAAGACGCTCACGCGCGACCGGACGATCTCCGAGCCGACGCAGGACGCGCGAACCATCCGGCGCGCCGCCGGCGAATGCCTGAAGCGCGTGCCGCTGGACCGCCGCATCCGCCTGCTAGGCGTCCGGGTCGGCGCGCTCTGCCGCGCCGACGAGGCGGAGCGTTCGGTCGCGGCTAGCGTTGAAGAGCCGACGCGCAATCTGTTCGAGTAGCGTCTAGGCGCCCGGCGCGGCGTTGCGCTCGATCCACTTCTCGAACAGCTGCAGGAACTTGGCGAGGAATTCGCGCGTGTCGTTGTTGGCGAGCTCCCCCTTGTCGTCGAACAGTTTGGCGGCATTGCCGATGTAGGCCTCGTGCGGCAGCGCCGGCACATTGAGGAAGACCAGCGACTGGCGCAACTGGTGGTTGGCGCCGAATGCGCCGATCGCACCGAGCGAGACGCTTATCACCGCGCCGGGCTTGCCGTTCCACGCGCTCTTGCCGTAAGGACGCGACGCGACGTCGATCGCGTTCTTCAGTACGCCGGGCAAGCCGCGATTGTATTCCGGGGTCCTGAACAGGACTGCGTCAGCGCGCGCGATGCGCTCCTTGAACGCGACAACCTCGGGGCTGGGACTCGCCTCGAAATCCTGGTTGAACAGAGGCAGGTCGCCGATCTCGACGATTTCCAGCTTCAGCGATGCCGGCGCCATTGCGGCCAACGCCCTGGCCATTTTTCGGGTAAACGATTCCTTGCGCAGGCTGCCGACAATCACGGCGACATCACGGGACGAGCTCACGGCGTTCCTTTCGGGGAATGGCCGGCGAGGGACTGGCGCGGCGGCGTCATTTCATGCGGTGCGGCGGAACGACCACGTCGGTGGCGCTGTCGATGTCATTCAGTGCCGTGTTCAGCATCGAAAGCGCTTTCTCGACCTGTCCCGCCGCCAGCGCGTCTCTGACCTCGACGATCAGCTGGCGGAGCTTCTGCTCATAGGCCTCGGCTTGCTCCAGCTCGGCGATAAGCCGCTCGATCTCGGCCGATACGGGGACGCGGCGCTCGTTTTCAGGGACCATGGCTCGGCAGAAGGATCTCGCACCGGCCTTCGCCGGCCGCGCATGACAAGTAAACGCGGCTTGGCCCGCGCCGTCAACGCAAGCTCAAGACGGCGCGTTTGTTGACGGTACCGGATACCGGATGCCTTAGATGGACTTCGCCTCGCGCAAACCGTTCCTCCGACGCCTGGCGATCGGCGTGGCCGTCGTGGGCGCGTTGACCGCGTGCGGCACCGCGGCCCTCCAGCATGAGGAATCCCGGCTAACCTTCCGCGTCGTCCGCGATACGCCGGGCTGGTACACCGGCATGCCGCAAGGCGTCGAGGAATTCGATCTCCCGGTGACGAGCGCCGAAGCCATCCAGCATATTCACGCCTGGTGGTGGCCGGCCGCGAGCGGCAGGGCCGATGCGCCGGCGATCCTCTACCTGCACGGCGCCCGATGGAGCCTGACCGGCCAGCTCTTCCGCATCGAGGAGCTGCGCGACTTCGGGTTTTCCGTGCTGGCCATCGACTATCGCGGCTTCGGCAAGAGCGATGGCGAAATACCGACCGAAGCGACCGTGTACGAGGATGCGCACGCCGCGTGGAGCTGGCTGGTCGCGCGCCAGCCCGACCCCGCCCGGCGCTTTGTTTACGGCCATTCGCTTGGCAGCGCCGTCGCCGTCGACCTGGCCGCGTCATTGAGCGGCGCCGATGGCGCGCCGAGTAAAACGCCGGCCGCGGCTGGGCTGATCGTCGAATCCTCGTTCACCACGCTCGAGGACATGGCAAAGACGCTTACGTATCCGTGGGTGCCGGTCGGACTGCTGCTATCGCAGAAGTTCGACTCGATGAGCAAGATGGCGAAGGTGAGCATGCCGGTGCTCATCGTCCATGGCGCAGCCGACCGCTTCGTGCCGGCGCGCTTTAGCGAAGCGCTCTACGCCGCTGCGCCCGGCCCGAAGAAGCTGCTGCTGATCGATGGCGGCACGCACAACAACAGCATGCGCACCGGCGCGTTGCAATATCGGCATGCGCTGGACGAGCTGTTCGGCCTGGGCCGCATGGAGACGGTGCGGGCCCACGCATCCCGGCTGGGCCTTGCTCCGTAGCGGTATTGCCTCGCTTAATGCGCCTTCGTGAAGACCTTCAGCAGCGGGGCGTCGAACTCGATCTCCACCTCTGGTCCTCCGGCCTTGCGTGCATCGAAGCGCCAGGCGCCGGCAATGCGCTCTCGCGTTTCGGCCGTCAGCTGCAATGACGCGGGCTCCGCGGTTCCCGAATACTGGATGCGCTGGCCGTCGGCGACGAACCAGTAATTGAGCCGCGCGCCGGCATCGAGGTCGATCGTCAGGCCTTCGGTCATGTCGCCATCGCCGCACATCATCGTCGCGCAGCTGCGAAGCTTGGGCGCGAGCTCGGCAGCGGACAGAACGATGCGCCGAACGGTGTTGCCGGTGACGGTGTCGGGACCCTTGACCAGATACGCGTACTTCGGCCTGACGACGATCAACCCGGCCTTGCTCCGGTAGCTGATCGAGCCCGCAGCCGTGCCCGGCTCGGCGCAAAGCGCAGCCGGCGCGAGCGATGCGATCGCCGCGAGCGCGACGGCGAGCCCGATGCCGCGCGCCAACCCCAGGCGCACTACGCGCTCGCGCGCGTCGCGTGCCGCATCACGCCATCACAGGTCGATCGTGCCGGATCCGCCGCCGGCAACTTGGCGCAGACAGCCGCCATTTGCGCTCGTATGCGCGCCATCGCCGCTTCGTGCCGGCGGTGGGCATTCCATGCGTCGAGCTTGCTACCCATGCGCTCGAGTCCGCGGCGATTGCGCTCGTAGAACGTGTCGGGTGTTGGATCGAGTTCGCCGATCACGCTCTTGGCCGCATGTTCGATGCGCGCCTCGTCCTGCGGTGCGAGCTCGATCAGCGCTCTGACGTAATGCGCGCCCCATTGCAGGCGGGTCGCCGGACCGTCGGCGGCCGTGTAGGCCTTCTGCTCCCAATCGAGTGCGCCGGCTTTGTCGCCGCGCTTTTTCGCGTTGGCGGCAAGGTCGAGCATGAAATAGTAGGGCGAATGCGACCGCTTGAGCTCGGCCTCGAGCAGCGCATCGGAAGCATCCATCAGATCGGCCTCGGTCAGCGCATCCGCCGCCGCGCTGATGACCGCCTGCCGCGCATACGGGTCGGTCGTCTCGCGATCGGCTCGGGCGACCTGATCGCGCACGCTTTGCAGCAGCGGATCGGGCAGCGCGCCCTTCGGCGCATCGAGCTTCGCGAGCGCGACGCGCCCGCTCACCGCCCCCAGGCGGTCGGCGGTCGACACGGCGGGAGCGGCCACGAAGCGCTCGAGCGCCGTGTTCCATGCGGCCGAGAGCTCACTGCGCGCCGCGCTGCGGGGTGGAGCGACATAAGCGACAACCTTGTCGGCGTAGTACGCCAGCAGGTCGAAGTTTTCGCGCGCGAGCCTTGGATCGGCCAGTATGCGGATGAGATCCGCCGCGGCAAGCTTGTCCTCGCGCGGCTTCACATCCTTGGCCGCGGCCGCGGCGACCAGCGCCCTCAGGCGAAGCCGCGTGGCAGTGTCCGGCTCTGTCGCAGGGCAGGCCTTCGCGAGTTGCTGTAGCGTTGATGCCAGCGACTTGGCGGGCACCAGCCGATTTTCATCGGTGTCCCATGAATAATAGGCGAGCATGCGCCAGTCATCGGCGGACAAGGCCGCAGTATCGCCGCCTGCCGACAGCGCGGCCGCGAGCGTTTCGCGGACCGGCCGCGCGCCATTCATTCCCATCGCCAGCACGCGCATGTATTGGTCGACGTCGACCTCGCCCGGCAGGCGGGTGATCTCGCTGCCATCGGCCTTGAACAGGATCATCGTCGGATAGCCGCTGACCTTGAATCGGTCGCCGAGCTTC
>JBDTXW010000131.1:0-7958 GCA_040005975.1 Betaproteobacteria bacterium
AGCCTCGCTTCCTCGCCGCGCCTTGCCTGCGGGCTTTCTGAAGGTCACGCGTGTAGGCATATAGCGTTAACAGGCCCTAGATCAAGCGTCCATCCCCGGCATCACTTACCTGCCCGACGCCGTTCCATAGCTCATTTTGTGGTGGAGGTGCGGAGAGCCAGCCAGTTGCCGGCGATTGCCAGTACGACGCCCAGCCCGCCGATCCAGGTCCAGCGGTAGCCTTCGAACAAGGTCGACAGCAGCAGCGCGATCACCGGCGTTGCCACCGCCGTGTAGGCGGCGCGAGCCGCGCCGATGCGTTTGAGCAAAGTGAGATACGCGCCGAATGCGACGACGCTGCCGAAGACCGCCAGGTAGGCGAGCGAGACGAGATAGGCCGGCCGCGTGTCGAATGTCCAGGCCACGCCTTGGATGAGCGCCGCGACCGCGGCGACCAGCGCGCCGTAAGCCATGCCCCACGCATTGCCGGCCGGCGTCGGGATGCCGGCGCGCTGGTTGCGCTGCGCGATCAGATTCCCGCCGCTGGCGATGACTGTCGCGCCGAGACCAAAGACCAGGCCGCACGCGGTCGCGCCGCCGGCGCCCGCCTCCCTGAGCTCCGGCAGGAACAACAGCGCGACGCCCGCGACACCCATTGCCGCCGCGATAAAGGTCCGCGCGGTCAGCGGCGTGCCGAAGAACACGCGCATGCCGATCGGATTCAGGAATACGATCGTCGAGAACAGCACCGCGACCAGTCCCGACGTCACATAGCGCTCGGCCCAATACACGCCGATGTAATTGAGGCCGAACAGCGCCACGCCGGTGGCGGCGAGATACGCGTGGTCGCGCCGTGAAAAGCGCAGCGACCGGCCGCTCGCGAGGCACCAGACGACCAGCAGCGCCGCGGCGAGCGCGAAGCGGTACACGACCGAGAGCTCGGGAGCGACGCCGGTGAGCTGGTACTTGATCGCGAGCCAGGTCGAACCCCAGATCGCCGACGCGGCGACGAACAGCCAGATCGCTCCGATTTGCATGAAGTCGGTCAGCCAAGCCGCGAACGGTTCGCGCCCGGGCTGCGGAGAGCGGCGTCGAGCCGGCCCATTAAGCAGCCCGGAGCGCGTCGACGATGGAGAGCCGCGCCGCGCGCGCGGCCGGCAGAACGCCGCCGACGAAGCCCATCAGCAGGGCGAACGCTAGCGAGAGGACGACGATCGCCGGCGTCAGCGCGAAGCGGAAGGCGAGCTCGGCGAACGTCTGGAAATTCGTCGTCGAAATCGACAGCGCCTGCATGAAGGACGCGCCGACCAGCCCGGTGACGCCGCCCAGCAGACCGAGCAGCAGCGACTCGCCGAGAAAGGCAGCGAGCACGGCGCGGCGCGAGAATCCCAGCGCGCGCAGCGTGCCGATCTCGGCGGTGCGGCTTGCGACACTGGCGTACATCGTGATCATCGCGCCGATAATCGCGCCGATCGAGAAGATCACCGAGATCGTCGTACCCAGATAGCTGATGAACTTCGACATCGCTTCGGACTGGTCGGCGTAGAAGCGGGTCTCGCGCTTGGCCTCGAGCGTCAGGCGCGGATCGGACTCGATCGCGCTCTTGACGGCATCGAAGCGATCGCTGTCGGTAAGCCGAAAGATCAGCGCGGAAAAGCTGGTCCGCCGGAAGGCCTGCAGCATCTGCTCGGCGTCGCCCCAGATCTCCGAATCGAAGCCGGTGCGTCCGGCGTCGAATACGCCGACCACCGTCCAGTCGCGCTGGGCGAAATGCAGCGTATCGCCCAAGCCGGCGCCCCTGAATCCGGCGGCGATCGCGCGCCCGGCGACGATCTCCGACGTGCCGGGCCGAAACATTCTGCCTTCGCGCAGTTGCACCTGCGCCCGCAATACGAGCCCGGGCGCGGACACGCCACGGATGACGACGTTGGCCGCCTTGCCGCTATCACGCTTGGGCAGATTGATCAGCACGACCGGCTCCTTCGACAACATGCGCCTGCCGTCCTCGCCGATCGCGACTTCCGGCATCGTCTCGACAATACCGGCCTGACCGCGGTCGATGCCGCTTTGCACCTCGGTCTGCGCGCCACGCCGGATCACGACCACGTTGTCGTCCTGGCCGGTGGCAACCAGGGTTGCCTCCAGTCCGGCGGAGAGCATCAACACCGTCGCGAATACGTAGACGACCAGCGCCATGCCGCCCGCCGTCAGCAGCGTCGTCAGCCGGCGCGCGACTAGGTTGCGCACGACATATGCGACGGGAATTGCCATCAGCTTGTCTCATCCGATCGCGCGCAAGCCGTCGACGATCCTCTCCTTCGCCGCGCGCCAGGCCGGCAAGGCCGCGGCGACGACGCCGATCAGGATCGCCGCGGCGAGCTGCAGCGCAAGGGTCTCATCACTGACGTAGAAAATGGGCAGGAACCTGCCCATCGCGTCGCCGAAAGCGCGCGTCAGCGGATAGGTCAGCGCGATGCCCAGCGCGCCGCCGGTAAGCGCGATCGCGAGCGACTCACCGAAGATCAGCAGCGCGACCCGCCCGCCGCCGAAACCGAGCGCCTTCATCGTCGCGTATTCCGAGCCGCGCTCGCGCGCCGTCATCGCCATCGTGTTGGCCATTACCGTCATAATGATGACGATGACGACCAGCGAGACCGCCTGGATCGCCAGCAGGATCGCGTCCGCCATCGCGACAAAACCGAGCTGGAATGCCTTCTCGGTTTCGGTCAGCGTTTCCGCAAGCGAATTCTGGAACGTCGCGTCGATCGCCGCCGAAACCGCGGCCGCCTCGCCCGGATCCTTCAGCTGAGAGATCAGTACGCCGGTCTGGTCGCCACGGCGCGGAAAGCGCTTCTTGATCGTCTCATTCAAAAGCGCCCAGTGGAAGTACATCGTCGACTGGTCGGTCGTCTTGTCCGCGCCCTCGTAGATGCCGCGCAGATTGAACGTCCAGGTGCCGGGGAAGATCGTGCCGCGCAGCGGTATCTGGTCGCCGAGCTTCCAGCCGTACTGATCGGCGAGCTTGCGGCCGACGATGCAGCCCTGGCGATCGACCAGGAATGCCTTTCGCTGCTCGGGCGCCAGCAGGAATTCGGGATACATGTCGAGGTAGCTTCCCGCATCGATCGCGAACTGCGGAAAGAAGTTGCGCTCGGTGACATAGACGCCGCCAAACCAGTTCGCCCACGACACCGCACTCACGCCGGGAACCTGGCGGATGCGCTGCGCATAGTTGAGCGGGAGCGAGAAGGTCAGCGAAATGGCGTTGCGCGTGACCAGCCGTGCGCTCGAGCTCGCATTGGCGCCGGCATACCAGGCATCGATGATTGTACGCAACAAGCCGAAGGCGACGATCGCGACGACGATGCCGACGACGGTCAGCGCCGTTCGCAACTTGTGGCGCAGCGCATTCCTGACGGCGAGACCGAGCAGATACACGGCAAACGAGCGAATGGCGCTGCAGGCGCGACCCGCAAGCTTACCTCAGCGGGCCCCTGCCAAGCGACGTTTTGTGCGCCTACCGGCATGGAACTTGCTCAATTGAAGGCGGAACCGGATCGAGTCGGCAGGCGGTATGCATGCGACCGGTGGCGGTTCCCTTTTTGCTCGAGGCTGTCATGCGAATTTCGACCTTGATCGCTGCGGTAACTCGCCTTCTCACAGGCGCGCTTGCGCTTTTGGCAGCGCCTTGCGCGCTGGCGCTGTCGCTGGGTGATGCCGTGCCGCAATCATCGCTCGGCCAGCCCTTGCGTGTCATTGTCCCGATCGGCGCCGGCGCGAGTGAGTCGCTCACCGCCGCATGCGTCCACGTCAGCGCCGACGCTGCCGGCGGGAACGGCCCGCCCCGGCTACTGACGGGCAGAGTCACTATTGACCGCAGCGCGGCCGGACCGCAGGTGCTGGTGACGACCCGGCGCCCGGTCGACGACCCGATCGTTCGTCTCGCCGTCCAGGCCGGTTGCGAGGGCACCACCCGCCGCGACTATGTGCTGCTGCTCGATCCGCCGGCGGCAGGAAGCGCGACGGCAGTCATCGCCCGCCGCGTGCCCGACGCGATGCCCGCCGCTACGGCTCTCCTGCCGCGCGAAACGAATGCGAAAGCTCGCGCTGCAACCTACGCCGCGGCCGTGGCCCCCAGCATTGTCTCTCGAGTCGCGGCGCCAGAGCCCGCCGCAGCGGAAGCTCCGCCGCCGCCACCGATTCTGTTGTCGAGTCCAAGCGGAAGTTCGTTCATGGCCGAAGCTTCGGCCGCAGGATTGCCGCGCGCAGCATCGGCCCAGAGCGCGTTGTCGCCGGTTGAGACCGAGCCGGCGGTAGCGCCCTGGTGGCCGCTTGCCGCGGCATTGCTGATCGTCGCAGCGCTCGCGCGGTGGCTGGTGCCGATGCGCCGCCGGTCCGTGATGCAGCCGCCGGCGTGGGTCACCCCGACCGCACGCACCGAACCCAACCCTTCGGTTTTTGCCGGATCCAGGCCGAGGACCATCGGCAATGCCGGACACTTCGCTGCGATGACCGAGCCGGGACCCGGATTTCCGCGCGGCGCCTCGAAGGCCGAGCGAACCGCACCCAAAGTCGAGCCCACAGCAACCAGGCCCCAGCCGGCGGCGGCCAAGTCCGTATCGCCGGTCGAGGATCCGCGCTTCGCCGAGTTCGACGCCGACCTGGTGGAAGAACAGACGATACGGGCCGAATGGGCCAAGGCCGTGAACGATGGTGCAATCGACATCGGCGGCGATTCGATACTCAAAGCCATCGACGACGCCGAACGCGAAATCCACGGCGGCCCGGTGCACCCGGCGCAGGTTGCGCTCGACCGTTCGCTGGACGACGAGCTGGTGCCGGGCAAGTCGCGCCGCTAACATCGAACGAGCAGCACGCGCCCATCGCTTTCAGCTCGCCAACACCCCCTTTTCGAGGTGGATCATCCGCCGCGCCGTCTCGGCGGCCTTCGGATCGTGGGTCACCATCAGGATCGTTTTGCCCAGCTCGCGGTTGAGCCGCTTGAGCAGGTGCAGAATTTCGGCGCCGGTAACGCGGTCGAGATCGCCAGTGGGTTCGTCGGCGACGATCAAGGTCGGATCGCTGATCAGCGCGCGCGCAATCGCGACCCGTTGCTGTTGGCCACCCGATAGCTCATTCGGATAATGATCGGCCCGGTCCGCGAGTCCGACCAGCTGGAGCGCGACATCGACCCGCTCGCGCCGTTCGCGCCTTGAGAGATCCGTGAGCTGCAGCGGCAGCTCGACATTCTCGAACGCGGACAGCACCGGCATCAGGTTGTAGAACTGGAAGATGAAGCCGACATGCGCCGCGCGCCAGCGCGCCAGCTCGCCCTCGGTCAGGCGTGCGATATCGACCCCGCCGACTTCGATCGTTCCACTGCTTGGCTTGTCGATGCCCGCAATCAGGTTGAGCAGCGTCGTCTTGCCCGATCCCGACGGACCCATCAGCGCGACGTGGTCGCCGAGTCCGACGTCGAGGTTGATGTCGACGAGCACTGGAATGATCTGCTCTCCGCGGCGGTAATATTTCGAAAGCCCGCGGATTTCCACCAGCACCGGCGCGGACACGATCTATTTCGCGGCGGGCTTGATCATCGCACCCGCCTTGAGGTCGGGCGGGGGATTGAGCACCGCCTTCTCGCCGCTTTTCGCTTCGCCCGTAATCGCCGTCAGCTCGCCCAGCTTGCGGCCCGGCGTCACCGCCACTTCTGCCGCCTTGTCGCCGCGAACGACGTAAAGCACCGATTTGCCGTCGCGCTGCGTCAGCGCGCCCGAGTTCACGGCGGTGAGCGGAATCTGTTGCTCGGCGGTGACCGGTTGCGACAGGAACGAAACCTTGGCGCTCATTTCCGGCAGCACGCGCGGATCGATCGCGTCGAAATGCACCTTGGTCATCACCGTCGCCTTGGCGCGGTCCACGGTGGGCACGATGCGCGCGACCGTGCCGAGAAAACGAGCGTCGGGCAGCGCGTCCAGCGTAATCTCGCAAGGCTGGCCGACGCGAACCTTGGACAGGCTGGATTCGGAAACGTCGGCCTCGACTTCCAGCGTGCTCATGTCGGCCATGCTGACGACGGCGCCCTTCGAATCGGCCGCGGACGAAAACGGCGTCACCAGGTCGCCGACATTGGCGCTCTTCGACAGGATGACCCCGTCGAAAGGCGCGCGGATCAGCGTGTAGTCGACCGCGACATTGGCGTTGCGCGCATTGGCTTCGGCCGCGGCCAGCGCCGCCTTTGCGCTGGCTACCCCGGCGACCGCGCGGTCGGCGCGCGCCTTCGCCTGATCGAGCGCTGACGCCGACACGAATTTTTGTGCGATCAGGTCCTGCGTTCGCTTGAGCGATGCGGTGGCGTCGCGATTCTCAGCGTGCGCCTGATCGAGCGTGGCGCGCGCGACCTGCACATTGGCGGCGGCGCCTTCCTGCTGCGCCTTGACGTCGCGCGCGTCGAGCCGCGCGATGATGTCGCCCGCCTTGACGCGCGAACCTTCGGCCACGCCCAGCCATTCCAGGCGGCCGGAAGCCTTCGACGATATCGCCGCCTTGCGCTGCGCGACGACATACCCGCTCGAATTGAGCACCACGAACTGCTGCGACGGATAGACGGTGACGATCGGCGTCGTCGGTACGACCATCGCGTGCGGTTGCGCGATGTACCACGCCGCGGCGCCGATCACGATCAGCGCCAAGGCAGCGAGCCACCACCAGCGGCGCCGGCGCCTGCCGCGCGTCGGAGCGAGCGTACGGTCGATCTTGAGCCGGGAGAGGTCGTCGTTGGACACGAAAAACGGTGCGGTTGCGGCGGCCGGTGAGTATAGACCATGGCCTTTCGCCGCTATGATCGGCGGCTACTAGGACGTCTCGCCTAGCTGCATTCGATTAGCGGCGCCGGCACATGGTCGCCTCCGTGCGCTCATCCGGCGAGAAACGGCTCGATCGCCGCCGCCACGCCCGCGGGCTGATCGTGGTGCAGCATGTGCCCGGCGTCGGCGATCGTCGTCAGGCGGCCATCCCGAAACGTCGCGACCCGCCGCTCGAGCCCCGTCTGGTCTTCGCCGAGCCAACGCGCGACGAACGAATCGCTGGCGGCGACCCAGAGCACCGGCGCGCTGACCCGCTGCCACGTCGCGCGTACTTCCTCGCCCCGGTAGATCGTGGGAAAGGGCAGCTTGTGGCGGGGGTCGGACGTGAGCCTCGCGCTGCCGTCGGGCAGCGCTTCTGCCCAGTGCCCGGCGAGGAACTCGGCGTGGTCGCGCGGCATGCGCGGATTGTTTTTCTGCAGCCGGTCGGCGACGGCAGCGAGATTCGTATAGGGCGCAAACGACGGCGGATCGCGCAGCGCATCGAGCCACTTCGAGAGCTTGTCCGGTGCCAGCTCGGGCTTTTCGGCGGGAATACCAAAGCCTTCGAGCGACACGAGCCGTGTCACGCGCTGTGGCCGCACGCCGCCGTAGATGCAGGCGACGTTGCCGCCGAGGCTGTGGCCGACGATACGCGCCGGCTCATCCGGCGTGAAATACTCGAGCAGCGCATCGAGGTCTGCGATGTAATCGGCGAACCAGTAGCCGTCGGCGCACCATGCGCTTTTGCCGAAGCCGCGCCAGTCGGGAGCGAGCACATGCCAGTCGCGCGTGAGCGCATCGACCAGGAACTGGAACGATGCGCCGACGTCCATCCAGCCGTGCAGCATGAAGAGCTTCGGCGCGGCGGGATCACCCCAGGTCCGGACGTGGTACGACAGGCCACGCACCGCGAGGAACTGCGATGCCGATGCCTTGACGGCACTGGCCGCGCCCGTCACCGCGATCTTCGCTTCGGCGTCACTTCTTCTTGCAGAGGAAATTTCCGTCCTGCCATCCGGTGCGGTACTGACCATCGCCTTTGAACCGGACGGGATCCTTGCGCTCGACGCTGCCGATGCTGGCGCAGCCATCGGCATAGCCTTGCCGATAAGGCAACGGAAAACCCTGCAGGTT
>JBDTXW010000132.1:0-7929 GCA_040005975.1 Betaproteobacteria bacterium
GGACGACCGTGTCGCTGTAATTGCCGACCGGCGCGTCCTGGCCCGGGTCGATCTTGCCGTAGATCGGCACCGAGGTATTCGCCCCGGTGGCAGTCACCAACAAAGCCGTCGTACCCGCCGTCCCGTCGCCCCACAGATTCGAATACCCGCCGTCCTTGTAGATGTTGTAGTTGAGCCGGCCGCTGCCCGGCGACTGCGCCATCTGCCGCCCGGAAATCGTCCCCGACGTCGCCGATTGCCCGATGCCCACCGTGAAGTCCGAGCTGCCGAGCCCGGTGCATTTGAACTTGGCGATCTGCGAAGTCACCGTCGGCGCCGCGTTGAACACGTCATAGTTGGGAAAACCCAGCGTCGGTACCGACGTGATCGTACAAGATGCCGCTCCGAACGCCGGGCCGGCCAAGGCGAGCAACGCCGTGCACGCACACAGTTTAAGGTTGCATTTCACAATAGACCTTTCCAACGTTGAGCGGCATCCGAGCCTCCGCCGCCACACTCAGTGCCACGTGACACGAGGTGCCTTCCGCGCGAATATCGCCGCGGTAGCTGCCGGGCGCGGCATCCTCGATGTAGAACCCACCATCGGCGGCCGTAAACAACTGGAGTTGCGAAGTTCCCGACGCCAGCAGCGCATCGATGCCGCCGAGCGGCCTTTCTTCGCGGCCACGGCGGAGCATCAGAACACCGCTGAGCGCGCGTTGCGGGCGCAGCGCGAAATCGACCAGCACGCCTCCGCGCAACGCGGGCACGACGATGACGCTGTTCTGGCCGATGATCGTGTCGATCGGAACGGTGTTGGCGTCGAGCGTAAACTTGCTCTCGACATACGAGCCGACAGTGGACGCGAGCAAGGTTCCGTCGCGTCCGCTGCGACCGGCGTCCTGGCTGTTCTGCCGGACGCCCACATTTTCCAGGTTGCCCGTCTTGATAATGGCGAAGCTGTCATAGATTGGCCGCGTGAACGCGCCGACGCCTCCGACATAGGCGAAGGCACCCCCGATCGAAGCCTCCGCCGTCGTACTGTTGCCGTCGCCCCCGAACGACCGCGCCATGCCAAGCGTGTATTCGAGCACGTCGGTGTTGAGCTGGACCTGCGGCCGCACCTGGGTGACACCGGCGCTACGCTGCATGTCGACGCGATAGCCGAATCCGGGCCCGATCGGCGCCAGGCGCGCGATATCCACATCGTATTCGGTTCCGTTGGCCGGCGTACGTTGGACGCGCACCGTCGCGGTCGTCCGGTCGCCGAAGAAATAGTTGACGCTGAGCGCTGCGCTGATGCCTGATTGCGCCCCGGCCTGCCCGCTGACATGGCCGATGGTCGCATCGATATTCCATCTTATCGAAGGCGAGATGTTGTACCGCAGCGTATAGCTCTTCTGCCGGCTGCTGTCTTGAAACTCGGTCTGTGTCGCCGTTGCGGTCAAGGTGCCGTAGCGCGGCGAGCCGTAGCTGACCTGGACGCCGGCGTCCTTCAGCGGCACGAATTGCGGCAACAGGGTCGCCATCGGCAGGAAGCCGCGCTGCAGCCTCCGGTAGTTCGCGTCCAAGCCAAACCCGTCCGCCGAATACGAATACCGGACGCTGGCTGCGCCGGCGACATGGCCGGTGTCCTGCGGTCGTCCGCCGGCGCCTTCGACGCCAAGCACGCCGAAATCGCCCAGGCGTACGGTCGCGTCGGCACCTGCCGTCGCATAATCCGGAGTGCGGTCGGCGTGCGCGCCAACGGTAAATGCATCGGTCAGGCCGACGCGATGTGCGGCGGCGAAACCCAGGCCGTGATAGCGATCGCTGCCAACGCCTATCTCGGGCCGCACCAACCCGACCGCATAGGTGAACTCGTCCAGACCGCCGCGCAACAACCGGTCGGACAGGTAGGTCGTGCTGCTCGAACGCTGGATCACCTGCCCGAGCGGGTCGCGTACGAGCACCTCGACGCGGCGCAGCCCCGCGTAGCGGGTAATGTTGTCGAGCTCGAATGACCCCGGCTTGACCGGCGCGCTGTACACCCGAATGCCATCGACGTAGACCTCGACTTCCCCCGCGACGGGCGTGGAGCCGGTGAAACGCGCCGTCGGCGTCGTGATCAGGCTCGGATCCATCGCGTAGGCACGGTAGAAGCCCACGCCGCCGAGCTGCATCGTCTGACCGAGCGCGCCCGTCGACGCGCCCTGATCGCCGGCGACGAAACGGGCAAGCTTTTCGTACCAGTCGTAGGTCGCGCTCGTACCGAGTCGGGTGAAGCCGCTGCCGTTGGAATCGTTCAGGTAATTGGTCTGGTTGTCGAACAACCAGCGCTTATAGCGGACGGCGAGCTCGGTGTTGATACCGTAGCTGCTGCGCTGACGTTCGGCGCCGGCCCAATTGAGTTGGTAGTTGAAAAAAGCGCTGGTGTCGTACGTCGGCATAACGCGCTGCGCCGGTGTCAGGTCGAGGCGCTGCTGTCCGAAGACCGCTGCATCGGCGATCAGATCGATCCGGCCGGCCGCTTCGTCGATGACCACCCTCACTTGCTTGAGCGAACCGAGTACCCGATAGTGGCGACCCTCGATGACGGCGTCCTGGCCGATGACTTCCTGCAATCCGAGCTGGCGCAGCTCGGTGTCCGCGATCAGCCAGCGATCACCGTCTTTCATGACAAAATGATCACCCCGGCTTTGGCCGTTGACGGTGATCGTCATGATCGTGGGCACGGGCTCGGCGCTCGCAGCAAGCGCAACCGCGACCAGGGCGGCGGCGAGGATGCCGCACCAGTAATGTCGGGTTGGGTGTGCCACGGCATCAGTGCTGGCACACATCGCTCGCCGCGACGCTTGCCGCGAGGACGGTACGGGTGGCTTGAATGCGCAGGTCGAGCGCGGGGCCGGTGCAGGCGTCGGCCGGGATCGCCAGATCGTAGCGGCGCGTCGTCCCGGGCAAGAGATACCAGGACGAGACGTCCTTCAGGGCGACGCCGTTGGCTGAAATCGCTTCGACGTTGAAGTGAGCGTTGCCGGTATTTTTAAGCTGCAGCGTGACCCTGCCCGGCTTGCGGTCGACGATTTCGGCGCTTCCGGCGACGCGCTCCGACCGTGGCGCGACAAACACCGGGACGCCGAACTTGATCACCACGGCGATGGTTGCTCCCGCCCCTTCCGCGTTGGCCGGCGCCTGCTCCTCCAGGAAAACGCGATAGCTGCGCTCGACATCGCCCGGCTCGCGCAGCGTGCCGATGCGGACGATGCGCGGCTCGCCCGCCTCGACCCGCAACAGCGGCGGCGTGACCACCAGATCGCTGGTCGCCGCGTAGACGTCGCCGCCGTCGGCATTCTGCGTCCATAGTGACGGGCTGTTCCTAAACACCAGCGGACGGTCGTCCTCGCTGGTCACGGTGACGGCGCCGATACGCAATCCCGCCGCGAAATCCAGCCGGATCGGCGCGACGCTGAAGCGGCCGGCCATGGCGGGAGCCATGCAGGCCAGCAACAGGCAAGCAAGCGCGATGCGCATCATTGCGCGGAGTCTACCCAGAGCGAGCTAGCGGAGCCACAAAAAACGAACCGCCGGATCGCTCCGGCGGCTTCGTCCTGCTAGGCACTTTCGCCTGGTCACGGATTGACGGCCATTTGCACCGTATCAGTGTAGCTGCCTACCGTGGCGTTGATGTAGTTCGCGTTCAGCACCGAGCCGGTGACGGCGAAAGTGATCGCCGTCGACTTGCCGGCGCCCGTGCCGGTCGCGGCAGCGGGCAGCGTCAGCGAGTACGCCATCAGGTCGGTTGCGCCGGGGCCCTGCATTTGGCGCGTCGAGCCGCTCCAATTGTTGCCGTTGCCCGCGGTTACCGTGTAGCTCGATCCTTTGGTACACCAGAAGCTGATCGTCGAGCTGCCTGAGCCATTGCTGGCGCTGGCCGGATCCAGGTTGCCGAAGTCCAGCGTCGGCGTGCTGTTGAATTTGCAGCTGCCGACGACCGCGGCTTGTACCGTCATGTTCGAGGTATCGGCGGCATACGCCACGCCGGCTGCTACCAGACCGATGCTCATGCCCAGTGCGGCGGCGAGTTTCGTTGCTTTCATCGTTGCTCTCCCGTTAAAAATTGATCGAGGCTTGGTTTGCGCCCCGGAGGTTTGTCATTAGCTTGGCAGGGACCTCTAAAGCAACCGCTGTGCCACGATGGGAAAGATTTTCAATGGCTTGAAGCAATAGATTGATTTATAAACTATTTATTACAAGCTGCGGCGCAGCGCACGCCTTAGTACATGACAAAAGCCGTCGCGAATGCGCGTTGCACGCGCCGCCGCAGTCGAATGTGACGAATATGACAGCGCGGGCCGGACCATCCGGACGTCCGTGACACGGATCCGCCGTGGACGCAGGGTCGGGTTTCAGCCGGCTCGATATCGATGCTCGGCGCCGCCCGCCGCCCAGTTCCGCCCTAGCCGGGCAGCTCGAAGCCCTGCTCGGCGAACAGCCGCACACAGGCGTCGACGACCGCCGGGTCGTACGACGTCCCGCGATGGTGGATAAGCTCGCTCAAGGCGACGTCGACGCCGAGACTTGGCCGGTACGGGCGGTCGGACAGCATCGCTTCCATCGCATCGGCGACGGCAAGGATCTTCGCCTCGATCAGCAACGCCGGCCCGGCTAGGCCCCGCGGGTAGCCGGAGCCATCGACCCGCTCATGGTGCTGCAGGATGATCTCCGCGATCGGCCAGGGAAACTCGATGCCGCGCAGTATGCGGTGGGCGACTTCAGGGTGCGACTGCACCAGCCGGCGCTCCAGGTCGGTCAGCTTGCCCGGCTTGACCAGCACCTCGAGCGGAATCTTGAAGCTGCCCAGGTCATGGATCTGGGCCGCCCAATGCGTGCCTTCCCGTTGCGCCTCCGACAAAGGCAGTTCCTTGGCGATCGCAAGCGCAAGCCAGGCGACGCGGCGGCCGTGGCTCGCATTGCCAGGATCGTTGAGCTCGATTGCCGCGGCGAATGCCTCGATTGTCGCTTCGAGATTGCGCCGCAGCCGTTGGTCGTCGGTTTCGCCGCTCTGCACGGCAGGCGCGGGGCGCTCGCGCCCCGCCTCGACCCGTTGCCGCAAGACGTGTATGCAGCAGACCAAGCCGCCGCCATCGTCCTGCAGCGGTAGCGTGCGGCAGCTGAACGCTTCGCCACTTGCCAGAACGATGTCGACTTCGCTGGGCGTGCAGGGCGCCGGCGTCAGGTCCGGAGGGTCCGCGTTGGCCGCTTCCGGCATGACCTCCCGGAACGGCCGGCCCAGAAGATCGCGCGGCGGTGCGCCCGCTCGCGCGGCATAGGTCTGGTTGACGCGCATCAGGCAGCCGCCTTCATCGTGCATGAACACCAGGTCGGACACCGAATCGATGACGCCCGCCCAGGCGCGCAAGGCCGTATTCAGTGTGTGCGGATCGGTCGACGGACGCGCGGATGCGCCCCGGGCTGGGGACCGCACCTGGTCCCGGCTCATGTCGGATTGGCTTGCATTGGCTTGGCGTGACGCTCAGCGAAAGCCGTCATCATAGCCGGCTTCAGCGCCGGCTCGCCCTGGTGGCGCGACGGCGGGGCTTCGCCGGGGTGGCGTCCTGCGCCGTCGGAACGTGACGTCCACTGCCGCCCGGAGGGGCATCGCGCATGCCGCGGCTGCGGTGCTCGGAAGGGCCGCCGCGGCGCGACAGATTCCGCGCGGTGATGATCAGCGCGACATGCGTCAGGGCCTGGGGAAAATTGCCGAGCTGGCGCCGCGCCACCGGATCGTATTCTTCGGCGTATAGCCCGACGTCATTGCGAAGATCGAGCAGGCGTTTGAACAGGCGCTCCGCTTCGGCGTGGCGACCGGCAAGGTTCAAGTTGTCGACCAGCCAGAACGAGCACGGCAGGAAAAGCCCTTCGCCGGGCGGCAGCCCGTCGACCTCCGGCAGATTGCGATAGCGCGCCACCAGGCCGTCGACGACCAGGTCGCGGCGTATCGCCGCCAGCGTGCCACGCACGCGGGGATCGTCTGCCGGCAGAAACCCGACGATGGGCAGCAGCAGCAGGCTCGCGTCGACCTCGCGCGAACCATAGTGTTGGACGAACGTCTTGCGCGAGGCGTCGTAGCCCTTGCGGCAAACTTGCGCGTGGATCCGGGCGCGAAGCGCCCGCCAGCGCTCGAGTGGCCCGGCCAGTCCGTACTCCTCCACCGCCTTGATCGCTCGGTCGACGGCCACCCAGGCCATCACTTTGGAGTGCGTGTAATGCTGCCTGGGCCCGCGCATTTCCCAGATGCCGTTGTCGGGCTCGGTCCAGGCTTTTTCCAGGTAACGCAGCAGCGCGCGCTCGAAGTTCCAGGCGTCGGCATCCGGGTCGAGGCCTGCGCTTCGCGCGAGCTGTAGGGCTTCGATAACCTGCCCGTAGATGTCGAGCTGCGACTGCGTCGCGGCGGCGTTGCCGATGCGCACCGGCGCGGAGTTTTCATAGCCCGGCAGCCATGGCAGCGTGAATTCGGTCAGCTGGCGTTCGCCCGACAAGCCGTACACCGTCTGCATGTCCTGCGGTCTGCCTGCCGCGGCGCGCAGCAGCCAGCGCCGCCACGCGTGCGCCTCGTCGCGGTAGCCGGCGAGCAGCAGTGCGTAGAGCGTAAAGGTCGCGTCGCGCGGCCAGCAGTAGCGGTAATCCCAGTTGCGCACGCCGCCGATCGCTTCGGGCAGCGAGGTCGTGACCGCCGCGGCGATACCGCCGGTCGGCGCGTAGGTGAGGGCCTTCAGGGTAATCAGCGACCGCACGACCGCGTCGTTCCAGCGCCCGTCGTAGGTGCAGCGCGCGGACCACGTAACCCAGCTTCGCGCGGTGTCGTCCAATGCCGCATCGGGGTCGATCGGAAGCGGGCGCGGGAGATGCGAGGCAAAATGCGTGAGGACGAACGCAACGCGCTCGCCGCGCGCGACGCTGAACGCGGCGACCGTCGTAAATCCCTTGCCGCGGACCGGCACGTCCGCACGCAATTCGAGCGATTCGGGACCGGCGGTCGCGAGCAGCGCCCCATCGACCCGCCGCACCCACGGCACGATCGCGCCATACCCTCCGCGAATCACGAGCTCCATTCGCATGCTCACGCGCCCGCGCAGCCCCTCGACGACACGCACGATGTCGGTGCGTTCTTCCCACGGGGGCATGCAATCGATGACGCGTACCGCGCCCCCAGCGGTGTGGAACTCGGTTTCGAGCACCAGCGTCTGGTCGCGGTACCGCCGATGGACCCGGCGCACCGCGTCGCGCGGCGCGAGCAACCACCGCCCGTGATCGGGAGTGCCCAGCAGCGCAGCGAAGCAGGCCGGCGCATCGAAGCGCGGCGCGCACAGCCAGTCGATCGAGCCGTCGCGCCCGACCAGCGCCGCGGTGCGGTTGTTGCCGATCACTGCGTAGTCTTCGATCCGCATCGCCATTCAGAGCCGATCCATCGATCCCTGTAGGACGCGCCTGTGCAGCCTATCGTTCCGCCGCGGCCGCGTCGTGCGGTCGCGCTGGCGCGGATGCGCGGGTCGCCTCTTTGGCCGTAGCCGCCGCTCGCGCTATAGTTCGGCGCGAGTCGCTGCGGCACCACCACCCGCCCGGCTCGACAGCGCAATCATCCCACGAGGAGGGCATCATGCACGCGGACGGTCCGCCCGCGCTCGAGGTTGCCGACCGGCTAGCGACGATACGGCTACGCCGGCCCGCCGAGCACAATCGCATCGATCCGGACGACGTCGCAATCGTGCGCGGCTACCTGGACAGCGACAAGCTCTATCCGGCGGCGAGGGCGCTGGTTTTCACCGGCACCGGCGAGACGACGTTCAGCTCGGGATACACGGTTGACGCGATTGTCGGCCGCCTGGATCGCGATTTCGAGAAGCTGCTCGACGCGATCGAGCAGTTTTCGCTGCCGACGATATGCGCGCTCAACGGCAGCGTCTACGGCGG
>JBDTXW010000133.1:0-7813 GCA_040005975.1 Betaproteobacteria bacterium
GGCATCTATTTCGCCGACGATCCGGTCTTCAAGGGGCGCCGGCGCGAGCTCACAGCGGCCGACTACGCTTATTCGATCAAGCGCACGCTCGATCCCGCGATGCGATCGAACTCGCTGAACGTGTATGAAGGGCGCTTCGTCGGTGCCGACACGGTGGTCGCCGAGGCAAGACGGACCGGCAAGTTCGACTACGACACGCCGGTCGAAGGCCTGCGGGCTCTCGATCGCTACACGCTGCGGCTGAAGCTCAATTTTCCCGACGCCGAGCTCCTGTCGAACCTGACCGTCAGCGGCGGCGCCGCGGTCGCGCGCGAAGTCATCGAGGCGTACGGCGACGCCAACGGATGGACGATGGCGAATCCGGTCGGCACCGGCCCTTATCGGCTCAAGGAATGGCGCCGCGGTCAGCGTATCGTACTCGAGGCCAATCCGGGCTTTCGCGAAGAGCTCTACCCGGCAAGTAGCGATGCTGCCGATCGGGCCGTGGCGCAAAAGCTCACCGGCAAGCGGATACCGATGATCGGTCAGATCGAGATCAGCGTCATCGAGGAAGCCAATCCGCGCCTGCTCTCCTTCGAGCAGGACTTGCAGGAGTACCTGCTGGTGCCGCCGGACCTCGCAAGCAACGTGCTCGATCGGGGCAACAAGCTCAATTCGCGGCTGGCGCAGAAAGGCGTTCGACTCGAGCGCGACGCCCAGCCAGTAATCACCGGACTCGCCTTCAACATGGACGACCCGGTCGTCGGCGGCTACGGGAAAGCACAGATCGCGCTGCGCCGTGCGATCGCGATGAGCTACGACGCAGAGGAGGACGCGCGAGTGATCCGGCACGGCCAGGCGCGGCGCGCGACGCAGTTCATCCCGCCCAACGTCAGCGGCCACGATCCCAGAATAGAGAAGTCCATTCGACGCGACGTGGCGGGTGCGCGCGCACTGCTCGACAAGTTCGGCTACGTCGATCGCGACGGCGACGGCCTGCGCGAAACACCCGAAGGCCGCCCGCTTACCCTGCGTTTCTCGTCGCCGCCGGACACGCTGGCGCGGCAACAGGACGAGCTATTGCAGCGCAATCTCGCCGACATCGGCCTTCGCGTGGAATTCAGCAAGCAGAAATGGCCGGATCAGCTCAAGGCGGCCCGCCTCGGGCAATTGCAGATCTGGCAGGCGGCAAATATCAGCGTGACGCCGGAAGGGTTCGGATTCCTCGGCTTGCTGTACGGCGAAAACGCCGGGTTCTCCAACCTGACCCGCTTCAAGCTTCCCGAGTACGACAGCTTGTACGTGCGCGCGCGCGCCTTGCCGGAAGGACCCGAGCGCGACAAGCTGATCCAGCGCATGACCGACCTGATCGGCATCTACGTCCCGTGGGCGGTGACGGTCTACCGCTATGAGAACGCGCTGGTGCAGCCCTGGCTGCTCGGCTACAAATACAATCCGATCCAGCAGCATCCGTGGCAATACCTCGACATCGACACGGTGCGCCGAGCTGCCGCGGCCAAGTGATCGTGCGATGACGGGTTTGCGCACTTCCGGCCGGCGACTTGCCGTACTGGCGCGCGGATTGGCCGTCGTGCTGGGACTAGGCGCAAGCGGCTACGCGCAGGCCGCCGATCCGAACAAGGTCCTGCACGTCGCGATGCCGATCGCCGAAACGGGCTTCGATCCGCAGGCGGTGAATGACCTTTATTCGCAATACGTCAATCGCGCGATCTTCGACACGCTCTACGTCTACGATCTGCTGGCGCGTCCCTACAAGCTCGTGCCGAGCGTCGCGGCGGGACTGCCGGCGATGTCGGCCGACGGCAAGACCTGGACGATCAAGATTCGGCCCGGCATCTACTTCGCCGACGATCCGGCGTTCAAGGGCAAAAAGCGCGAGCTCACTGCCGGCGATTTCGTCTACGCGTGGAAACGCATTCTCGATCCCAAGATGCGTTCGCCGGCGTTCGCGGTGTTCGACGGCAAGCTTGCCGGCATCGATGCGCCGATCGAGGCTGCCAAGAAGCCTGGCGCGAAGTTCGACTATGACGCGCCGATCGAGGGCCTGCAGGCAATCGACCGCACGACGATCCGGCTCCGCTTCGCTCAGTCCGAGCATTCGCTGTTGTCCGACCTGACGACGGTCAACACCGCCGCGGTCGCGCGCGAGGTCGTTGAAGCCTACGGCGACGCGAGCGGCTGGGTGATGGCGAATCCGGTCGGCACCGGGCCGTATCGGCTCAAGGAATGGCGTCGCGGACAGCGCATCACGCTGGAAGCGAACCCGGCGTTTCGCGATCAAACCTTTCCGGAAAGCACCGATCCGGCGGACAAGGCGCTGCTCGCCACGATGCGCGGTAAGAAAATTCCGATGATCGGGCGGATCGAAATAAGCATTCTCGAGGAATCGAATCCGCGGCTCCTGGCTTTCCAGAACCGGGAGCTCGACTACGTGCAGGTACCCAACGAGCTGATCTGGAACGTGCTGGGTCCGGATCAGAAACTCAAGCCCGAGCTCGCCGCGCGCGGCATCGGCGTCGGAACCGGTATCCAGCCGGCGGTCGTCTATACGTATTTCAACATGGAAGACCCGGTCGTCGGTGGGCTGACCAAGGACAAGGTTGCGCTCCGCCGCGCGATCAGCCTGGCCTACAACGTCGAGGAGGACATTCGCATCGCGCGCCAGGGCCAGGCCGAGCCGTCGACGCAGCCCTTGCCGCCCAATGTCGAAGGACACGATCCGAATTTTCGCGGCTACGCGCGCTACGACGTCGCCGGCGCGAAGGCTCTGCTCGACAAGTTCGGTTACATCGACCGCGACGGCGACGGCTGGCGCGATCTGCCGGACGGCAAGCCGTTGGTGCTGTCGCTGGCCTCGCCGCCGTCCAGCAGCGATCGGCTCTATGACGAACTGTGGCAGAAGAGTCTTGCCGCAGTCGGCCTGCGCGTCGAATTCGTCAAGCAGAAGTGGCCGGATCTCTTAAAAATGGGACGCGCCGGCAAGCTGCAGATGTGGACGCTGGCGAACACCAGCCCGACGCCGGAAGGCATCGGATTCTTCGATCTGCTCTACGGGCCGAACGCGGGGGGCCAGAATCTCGCGCGCTTCCGCCTGCCCGAGTTCGATGCGCTCCACACGCGTGCCCGGTTGATGCCCGACGGGCCGGAGCGGCTCGCGATCTTCCGCCGCCTGTCCGAGCTCGTGATGGCGTACGCGCCATGGGAATTGAGCGTTTACCGGCGCGAAACCATCCTCGTACAGCCCTGGCTCCAGGGTTACAAATACAATACCTTCTACGTGCACCCCTGGCCGTACTACGATATCGATCTCGAGCGGAAGGCGACAGGCGGGTGACGGCATCGGCGTGCGGCACGGCCACAGGAAGCGCGTCGCACAAATGCAACACAAGGGCCGCCGATAGCGCCGGCGGCGCATGATGCGATTGCGCCGCATCTCCGATCTCGCGTAAACTGGCGTCGAAATCAACCACACCTCAGGGGATTATCCTGCCATGACCAGAACGCCGACGACCTTCGTCACCGCGATTGCGATCGCGGCGCGCGCGTTCGCAGGAGAAATTCCTTCCGGCGCGCACTTCCCCGGCGTTGCCCCGGGGACGCAGCTGCCGCGATCCTAGCTGCCCGGGCGTTCCCGCCGGGCACGGCGGGAACCGGAATCCGGGTGTAGTTTCCTGCGTTTCGTTTCTCGCCGCTGGCGAAAAGACCGGCGGCCGCGCATCGATGCCGCGGCCGGAGGAAACGACTATGCACAACAACGATCACGATCGATTAAAACGCTGGTACCGCCGCAATTTTCGCGGCCTGTGGCTTTCGGCGAGCTTCCGGAGGCTCTGGGTATCGCTGACGGTTACCTCGTTCGGCGCGCAGATCACCAATCTGGCGCTGCCCTTGACTGCGGCACTGCTGCTCAACGCGACGCCGATGCAGATGGGCATTCTGGTCGCGCTCGAGACGCTGCCGTTCCTGCTGGTGAGCCTGCACGCGGGCGTGCTGCTCGACCGGGTGCGCAAGCTGCCGGTCATCATCGCCGCCGACGTCGGGCGAGGCATCGCGCTGCTCGCGATTCCGATCACCGCATGGTTCGGCGTGCTGTCGATGGAAATCCTTTTTGTCGTAGGCTTCCTGTGCGGCATACAGAACGTCGTCGGTGGTGCGGCTTACCAAGTGCTGCTGGCGCAGATGGCCGGCCGCAAGCGCCTGGTCGAGGCCAACGCCAAGGTGACGTTAGGCGAGACCTCGGCGGCGCTGATCGGTCCTGGCATCGCCGGCGGGCTGATCCACGTGCTCACCGCGCCGTTTGCGATCGCGCTGGATGCGATGACGTTTTTCGCTTCCGCGCTGATGCTGCGCCGGATTCGGGCGCGCAACGACGTTGCGCGTGACGGCGGCAACGGCGGAGTGTGGTTGGAGATCGGTGAAGGCCTGACCCTCGTCTGGGGCAACCGGACGCTGTGGGGACTCGCCTGGCTGGCGGGAACCTGGCAGTTCCTGCATCACATGCAGGTCGCGGTGCTGATCCTGTTCGCGACGCGCGACCTCGGCCTGTCGGCCGGCGCGATCGGTCTCGCGTACGTCTTCGGCGGCGCCGGGTGCGTGCTCGCATCGGCTTCTGCCGAACGCTTGTCGGCACGGTTCGGCGTCGGCCCGGTGATCGTGCAGGGGTTGATCCTGTCGGCATTCGGCTGGCAGGCCTACGGCCTGATCGGCGGGCCACCGTGGCTTGCTACCCTGCTGCTCGGGTTGGCGATGCTGGTGTTCGACTTCGGCGCGATCCTTTACGCGATCAACTATCTGGCGCTGCGGCAGGCGATCACGCCCGACCGGCTGCTCGGACGAATGACGGCGACGATGCGCTTTGTCACCGTCGCGTCCGCGCCGGTGGGTTCGCTCGTCGGCGGCGCGCTGGCAACCGAGATCGGCCTGCGCTCGACATTGCTCACCGTCGGGCTGCTCGGACTGCTGCTGTCTGCGGCTGCGGTGCTCTGGTCGCCGGTGCGGCGCCACCGTACGCTGCCCGAGCCGCAGATCGATTAGGCGCTGCGGTAAAATGCGCTTGCGAGCCGCGCCGGGCGCCGTGCGGCGCTTTCCGGAAATGCCATGCCGCCTCCAATCCTGTTCGTCACGCTCGATTCGTGCCGCTACGACGCCTTCGTCGAGGCGAAGACGCCGAACCTGAGCGCGATCGGACCGCTGGTGCGCGCGCAATCGCCGTCACATTTCACCTTCGCCTCGCACGCCGCGTTTTTCATGGGATTCACCCCCGGCGATCCGTCGCGCCGCGAGCCGTATGCGAATCCGAAGTACGGCAAGATCTTTCGCATGGACGGCGGCGGCGACCCCGGCGTCGTCGCGCCGTATATGACGCTGAAGGGACGCAACGTCATCGATGGGCTGAAAAACCTGGGCTACCGGACGATCGGCAGCGGCGCGGTGAACTGGTTCAATCCCGAGCGACCGACGGGGCGCGTGCTCAGCGAAGACTTCGACGCCTTCGGTTTTGCCGGAGGACCCAATCTGAAAAAGCAGATTCAATGGATCGATGCCATGCTGGTGAAGATCAAGCCGGGCGCGACGCCGTTCGTGTTTCTCAATCTGGCCGAGACACACCTGCCGTACTGGCATGAAGGCGCACGCTGGGATGCCGGCTACAATCCCTGCCTTCCGTTTCGCGACGGCAACGATGCCGCCGAGGCCAGGCGGCGCCAGGTCGCGTGCATCGAATACTGCGACGCGGGACTCGCCCCGCTGCTCGAGCGCTTCGCCGAAGGCACGGTGATCGTTTGCGCCGATCACGGCGACTGCTGGGGCGAGGACGGGCTGTGGGCGCACGGCGTCTCGCACGCCAAGACGCTCGAGGTACCGCTGTTGTTCCGTCTCGCCGCAATGGAGCAGTGACGCGCCCTGCGCTCGACCTGACTTATCCGCTGCGCTGGAAGCGGTAGACGCTGCCCAGGCGCAGTAGCGCGGACAGTTCGTCGAGCGCGCGGCGTCCTTCGAAGAGCAGGGCGGGGTCGGCGAGATCCTCGGGCAAGATCCGGTCGCGATAATTTTTCTCGACCCACGCGACCAGCGCCGCGTGCAGCGCGTCGTCCAGCCAGACGTTCGCCCCGATCGCCGCGCGCTCGGGGCCGGTAAGCGCGACGGCGAGGCGCAGACACGCCGGGCCGCCGCCGTTCCTCATACTCTGCCGCAGATCGAACGTCAGGATTTCCCGAATCGGGCCGCCGGAAGCGACGAGCCGCGCGAGGTAGGCGCTGACCGCCGGATCCTCGGCGCACTCGGCCGGCGCGACGAGCAGCATGCCCCCTTCGGCACGCGACAAGAGCTGGCTGTTGAACATATAGCTCGCCACGGCCTGCTCGACGCTCAAGTCCGCCGCGCGGACGACGACGGGTGTGAATGCGGGGCCGACGGCTGCCGAAAGCGCGGCGAGGAGGGCTTCCTGCCCGACGAACGCGCCTTCGTGGCAGAACAGCGCCGTGCCCTTGCCCACGGCGATCACGTCGTTGTGAAAAACGCCGGCATCGATCGCCGCCGGGTTCTGCTGTGCGAACAGCGTGCGCGCCGGGTCGAGGCGGTGGCGCCGTGCGATCGCGCCCGACGCTTCGCGCGTCTGCCGCGCCGCAAAGCGCAGCGGCGAGGCCGCGGCCGCGTCGTAGGCGGACCGGCCGTAGACAAAGAGCTCGATGCCGGGCGCGCCGGGATCGGGGGCCAAGCGCGTGTGATTGGCCGCGCCTTCGTCGCCGAATTGCGCCGCCGCGGGCAGCGGGTCGTGCACGACAAAGCGGCCCTCGTCGGCGAAGATCGCGCGCAGAACGCGGGTCGTCGTCGGTGCCTCCAGCGCACGGTGGAAATGTGACACCAGGTTGGCGGGCGTGAAATGCACGCGGCGGTCCGCCGTGTCGGCCGACGGGCTCACGGTGGCTGCGTTGGCGGCCCACATGGCGGCGGCGGACGAGCAGGCGGCGAGCATCACCGGATCGTCGCGCGCGGCGCGGGCGACGACCGATGCATCATCGCCTGTGTAGCCGAGCGCGCGCAGCGCAGCCACGTCGGGCCGCTCGTGCGGCGGCAGCACCGCCTGCGCATAACCGCGGTCGGCGAGCGCCTTCATCTTGGCAAGCCCTTGCAGCGCGGCGAGCCGCGGGTTGGCGACGGAACGGCGGTTACGCTCCGAGGCGAGGTTGCCGGTGGCAAGGCCGCTGTAGTTGTGCGTCGGGCCCGGCAGGCCGTCGAAATTGGCCTCGACGGCGGCCGCGTCGCTGTTCGCCATGGTGCGTGCGGGCGGCGCGCTAGCGGTCGCGTGGCGACAGGGGAACCGCGCGCACCGTGTCGCCGTCGCCGACGCCGAGCGCCTCGGCCGCGTGCGGCAGCAGCGGAAACTGCGCGACGCGCACCGGCGCCGGGCAGAGGATCGCGCGGAAGCGCGCAAAATTACGGCTCGCAACCAGCCACAGGACGTCGTCGCTCAGACTGTCGGGGACCGGGTCCTCCTCGCCGATGCAAACCGGCAGCACCTGCGACTGCCGCACGGCATGGATATCGTCGCGAAAGCACTCGAGCGTGGGGCCCGCATCGAAGATGTCGACGTAGCCTTCGTAGCGAAAGCCTTCCGACTCGAGCATCGACCGCGCTGGCATCGTGTCGGCATGCACTTCGCCGATCGCGGCGCGCGCGGCGGCGGGCAGCAACGTCGTGTATACGGGGTGGCGCGGCATCAGCTCGGCGATGAACGCCTTCTGGCCGATGCCGGTCAGATAGTCGGCGCGCGAGAATTCGATCGCGAAGAAATGACGCCCCAGCCCTTCCCAGA
>JBDTXW010000134.1:0-7784 GCA_040005975.1 Betaproteobacteria bacterium
TCCGAACTGAGGCTCGATCGGGTCACGCGCCGCTTCGCCGGCGCCGGCGGCAAGGCCTTCAATGCCCTGGACGAGCTGACGTTGACGGTCAAGCGCGGTGAGTTCATCGCGCTTCTCGGGCCGTCCGGCTGCGGCAAGTCGACCGCACTCAACTGCATCGCCGGCCTGCTGACCCTTTCCGGCGGAAGCATCTGGCTCGATCAGATGCGCATCGATACGTTGCCGCCGGAGAAGCGGGGCTTCGGGATGGTATTCCAGAACTACGCGCTGTTTCCGCACATGAGCGTCGCGCGCAACGTCGGCTTCGGCCTGCGCATGCGTGGCGTCACCGGCGCGGATGCCGACGCGAAGGTCGCGCATGCGATGAAGCTGGTGCAGCTCGTCGGCCAGGAGCACAAGCTTCCCGGCCAGCTCTCCGGCGGCCAGCAGCAGCGCGTCGCCATCGCCCGCGCCATCGTCATCGAGCCTCCGCTGATCCTGATGGATGAGCCCCTGTCAAACCTCGACGCCAAGCTCCGCATCGAGACGCGCGCCGAAATACGCCGCATCCACCGCGAGCTCGACCGGGCGACGATCTACGTCACGCACGACCAGGACGAGGCCTTGTCGCTGGCCGACCGCATCGTCGTGATGAAGGACGGCGTCGTGCAGCAGATCGCCTCGCCTCAGGAAGTCTATGCGCAGCCATCGAACCTGCATGTCGCGCGCTTCATGGGCTACCGCAACGTGCTCGAGCTCGACATCGCGCGCGAGGACGGCGACCGCGTGGCGCTCACCGGCCCCGACATCGCGCTGACCGGCGTACGCAAGCAGTCGCTGACGGGCACCCGCGCCGCGGTCGCGATCCGTCCGGACGACATCGTCGTAGGAGCAGATGCTGGCGCGGACAACGTCATCGTCGCGCGGGTCGAGAACGTCGAATACGGCGGCCGCGATTCGCTGCTCGACGTCGTCACGCCGTCAGGGACGCTGCTGCATGTCCGCGGCCCGGTCACGACCGCGCGCGGCGATGCCGTCCGCGTGCACGTGCCGGTCGAGCGCGCGCTCGTCTATCCGCTCGATTGATGGAATCCGGGCGGCGATGACGACCGCGACTCAGAACGTACCACGCGCGCCATTCGACCGGACGCTGCTGCTGGTGATGCCGGCAGCGGCGTTCATGCTGCTGCTTTTCATCTATCCGTTCATATACGGCCTGCTGCTGTCGTTCCATCCCAAGACCGGCGGGACGCTGGCCAACTACACGCATTTCTTCACGACCGACAACCTCTGGCCGACGATCTGGACGACGCTGAAGCTCGCGCTTCCGGCGACGCTGATCAACGTCGGCCTCGCGCTGCCGATCGCCTACAAGATGCGCGGCAAGTCGCGCTACCAGCGCTGGGTGACGACGATACTGGTCGTGCCGATCACGCTGGGCACCGTGCTGATCGCCGAGGGCATGCTGATCTATTTCGGGCCGAAAGGCTGGCTGTCGCAGTTCCTGCAGCTCGTCCACCTGTACACCGGACCGATCCGTCTGACGCACAACTTCTGGGGCGTGCTGATTTCTCTGGTGATCTCCGGATTTCCATTCGCCTTCCTGCTGATCCTGTCGTATATCACCGGCATCGACCCGGTGCTGGCGCGCGCGGCTGCGACGCTGGGCGCAGATCGAAAGGCGCAATTCCGCTACATCTACCTGCCGCTCCTCGCGCCGGGACTCGCGATGTGCTTCTGCCTCGCCTTCGTCCAGGCGTATTCGGTGTTCCCGTCCGCCGTACTGCTGGGCTCGCCGGCGGGACCGACGCGCGTGATCTCGATCGCCGCCTATGAGGCCGCCTTCGAGCAGTACGATTATTCGCTGGCGTCGGCGATCGCGATGATCATGGGCTTTGTGCAACTGATCATCGTCGCGGCGGTGCTGGGCCTGCGCAACTTCTGGTATCGCGGTCCGGTGACCGGAGGCAAAGGCTGATGAGCGCGCGGGGATCCTGGTTCGACCGGGCCTGGCGCAGCCTGCTGCTTGGCACGATGACCTTGTTCGTCGTCAACATCGGGCTGATCATCGCGGCGGTCGCCACGAGCTCGTTCGCGCGGCGCTGGCTCGGCACCTGGCTGCCCGACGGTTGGACGATCGCTTGGTACACCGAGGCGTGGAGGGAGTTCCAGCTCGGCGGAGTATTGTGGGTGACGGTCGAGGTCGTTTTTGCCGTGGTCGCACTGGCGCTGCTGATCGGCGTGCCGGCGGCGTATACGCTGGCGCGCCGCGATTTTCTGGGCAAGCGGCTGCTGATGCTGCTGTTCCTGTTGCCGCTGATGGTGCCTCCGATCACCTATGGCATACCGATGGCGACGGTGCTCTACAAGCTGCAGCTCGCCGGCACGATCTACGGCGTGATACTCGCCAATCTTGTCCCGGCCGCGCCCTTCGTCATCCTGGTGATGACGCCGTTCATCGAGCAGATCGACCCCAACCTCGAGTCGGCGGCACGCGTTTTCGGCGCCAGCACCGCGCGCATGTTCTGGCATGTACTGGTGCCGCTGCTTGCGCCGGGCATACTCGCCGCGTCGCTGTTGGTGCTGGTGCGCACTATCGCGCTGTTCGAGCTCACGTTCCTGACCGCAGGACCGGATTCACAGACGCTCGTCGTCGCGCTCTACTACGCGGTGTTCGCGGCCGGCGTGCGTGCGCCGCAGTCGGTCGACGCGATGGCGATGGTCTATATGCTGGTGACGCTGACCTGGCTTTTGATCGCGCTCCGCTTCGTCAACCCGACTCAGCTCGTGTCCCGCGTAAAAGAGCATCCGCAACCGGCCGCGTGAACCCCGGCATGTTCCGGCTCGACCTGTCTACGCTCGACGCTCTGCCCGCGACGGTCGAAACGCCGAAATACGATCCGCGCCGGGTCGGCATAGGCATCGTCCACCTGGGCATCGGCGCATTCCACCGCGCGCAAACCGCGGTTTTCAGCGATGATGCGCTGGCAATCGAGCGCGGCGACTGGGGCATCTGCGGCATTAGCCTGCGCTCGGCCGATGTGCGCGACCGGCTGGTGCCGCAGGACGGGCTGTATACGGCGGTCGAGAAGAGTCCCGACGGTACGCGGCGCCGCGTGATCGGAAGCGTGCGCGAAGTCCTGTTTCTGGGCGACCAGCGCGACCCGATCCGCACGCGGTTGATCGAACCGGAGACCAGGATCGTGTCGCTCACGATCACCGAAAAAGGGTATTGCCACAATCCGGCGACAGGCAAGCTCAATCCCGCGCATCCGGACATCGCGCACGACCTCGCGCATCCGGACCAGCCGAAGAGCGCCATAGGACTGATCGCCCATGCTCTGGATGCGCGCCGGCTCTCACACGGCAAGGCCTTCACCGTCCTGTGCTGCGACAACCTGCCGCACAACGGCGCGCTGGTACAGGGGCTCGTTCTCGCCTTCGCCGCCATGCGCGACGCGGAGCTCTCACGCTGGATCGCCGCCGAGGCGCGCTTTCCATCCACGATGGTCGATCGCATCGTGCCGGCGACGACCGAGTCGGACATCGCCGACAATGATGCGGCGCTGGGCTTGCACGACGCCGCCCCGGTGATCCATGAGCCGTTCAAGCAATGGGCGATCGAGGACAGTTTCGCCGACGGCCGGCCGGCCTGGGAAGAGGCCGGTGCGCAACTCGTCGCCGACGTCGCTCCATTCGAGGCGATGAAGCTTCGCCTGCTCAACGGCAGTCACTCGGCGCTGGCGTACCTGGGTTTTCTCGCCGGCCGCGAATTCATCTACCAGGTTGCGGCGGAGCCGGCCTTCGTTGCCTACATGCGCCGGATGATGGAGCGCGAGGTCGCGCCGACGCTCAAGGTGCCGCAAGGCGTCGACCTGCGGTCCTACCAGGACGCGCTGGTCCAGCGATTTCGCAATCCTGCGCTGCCGCATCGCACGCAGCAGATCGCGATGGACGGCTCGCAGAAGCTGCCGCAACGGCTGCTGGGCACCGTGCGCGACAATCTCGCGGCGGGTCGGCCGATCGACCTGCTCGCGTTGGCGATAGCCGGCTGGATGCGCTATGTCGGCGGCGTCGACGAGCACGGACACCAGATCGTCGTCGCCGATCCGCTGGCGAGCCAATTGACCCGCCTCGCGGCAGCGCATCGCGGCGATCCCGCGACATGGGCGCGCGCGTTGCTCGGAGTTCGCGCGGTGTTCGGCGAAGATCTGCCCGCCGACGAGCGCCTGGTCGCAAAGCTATCCGCGTGGCTCAAGGCGCTCGTCGCCGACGGCGCACAACGCACGGTGGCGCGCGCCGTGGCGGCCGGCTGATTGACGCGCGAGTCGAACGATCGCATTCTTCCTTCGGGCAAGACGATGATTCCTCTTACGCTGCACCCCGATCGCCTTTTCTCCCCCGAGCCGCGGCAGCGCGATCTCGCCCGCGCGATCTACGCGAGCGTCAAGAATTTGCCGATCATCAGCCCGCATGGGCACACCGACCCGAAGTGGTTCGCCGACAACGCGCGGTTCAGCAACGCCTCGGCGCTGTTCATCACGCCCGACCACTATGTGTTCCGCATGCTCTACAGCCAGGGCATCGCGCTCGAGGACCTGGCGATTCCGCGGCGCGACGGCGGGCCCGTCGAATCGGATGCACGGCGCATCTGGCGAACGTTCGCTGCCAACTATCATCTGTTCCGCGGCACGCCAACCCGGATCTGGCTGGACCACGCCTTCGATCAGGTGTTCGGTATTCGCGAGCGGCTGTCGCCGGAATCGGCCGACCGCCTGTTTGACCACATCAGCGCATGCCTTGGCGAACCCGAATTCCGTCCGCGCGCGCTGTTCGAGCGCTTCAACATCGAGGTGATCGCGACGACCGAGTCGCCGCTCGATCCTCTCGCGCATCACGCGAAGATTCGCGCCAGCGGGTGGAAGGGAAGGGTCGTCACCGCGTATCGCCCCGATCCGGTCGTCGATCCCGAATTCGAGGGTTTCGCTGCCAACGTCGCTGCGCTGGGCGAGCTCACCGGCGAAGACACCGGTCATTGGCGGGGATACCTCGCGGCGCACCGCAAGCGCCGGGCCTTCTTCAAGACGATGGGAGCGACGTCGACCGATCATGGGCATCCGACCGCGCAGACATCGGACCTGCCGACGGACGATTGCGAACGGCTGTACCAGAAGGCGCAGGACGGCGCGATTACGGCTGCCGAAGCCGAGACCTTTCGCGGCCAGATGCTGACCGAAATGGCGCGGATGAGCCTCGACGACGGCCTAGTGATGCAGATCCATCCGGGATCGATGCGCAACCACAATCCGCAGGTGTACGCGCGCTTCGGGCGCGACAAGGGCGCCGACATTCCGACGCGCACCGATTATGTTCGGGCGTTGAAGCCGCTGCTCGATCGTTACGGCAACGAGCGCAAACTGACGCTGATACTTTTCACGCTGGACGAGACCGCGTACGCGCGCGAGCTGGCGCCGCTGGCCGGTCACTATCCGGTCCTGCGGCTCGGACCGCCGTGGTGGTTCTACGACAGCCCGGAAGGTATGCTGCGCTTCCGCGAGCAGACGACCGAGACGGCGGGCTTCTACAATACCGTCGGCTTCAACGACGACACGCGGGCGTTTCTGTCGATTCCGGCGCGCCACGACGTCGCGCGCCGGATAGACTGTCGCTTTCTCGCGCAACTGGTCGCCGAGCACAGGCTCGACGAGGACGAGGCTTTCGAACTTGCTCCGGAGTTGGCCTACGGCCTGGCCAAGCGCGCCTACAACCTCTAAAGCGGGGGTCGCCCGGGATGCCGGGCGGGACATTCAACTGGGATTCATCCGATGAGCGAGGCGAGCATGAACCATGGATCGGACATACTGGCACTGCTGGGCCGCGCGCTGCTGGCGGCAATTTTCGTCTATTCAGGGTTCGGCAAGATCACTGCGTTCCAGGATAGCGTCGGTTACGTCGCTGCCGCCGGGCTGCCGATGCCGCAGGTGATGATCCTGCTGGCGATCGTCGTCGAGTTCGTCGGAGGGCTCGCGCTGCTGATCGGTTTCAGGGCGCGCTGGGCCGCGCTAGCATTCGTCATCTTCCTGATCGTCATCACGCCGATCTTCCATAACTTCTGGTCGGCACCGTCGGCGGAGGTAATGTCGCAGCAAGGCAATTTCATCAAGAACATCGCGATCATCGGCGGCATGCTGATGATGATGGCATTCGGTCCCGGACGCTACAGCGTCGACAAGGACTAAAGCGAGGGCCGCGCCGCACGACACGGCGGCGGCCTCGCGTGGCGAATTCAGCGCACCAGCTTGCGCTCGACGTCCACGACGTTGCCGCCCTCGAGGGTCAAGGTCGTCATCGTGTCGGGATCGCCCGGCCGGGGCAGATAGGCCCAGCGCCGACCGCTTTTCCTGCTACCGCCGGTGGTAACGTCGGGCCGGCCGAGGCGCTGCAGAATTTCGGCCTCGGTCATTCCACTGCGCGCGAATTTCCGCTCGGCGGCCCGCTTGTCGTCGGCCTGTTGCCGCGCGCCGTCGCCGGTCGGACTCGCGGAGCGTTCCGGCCCGCTTCTCGCCGCAGGGGGTGCGGCGGCAGCCTGCGTCCCCGGAATCACGGTGAGCGCCGGCGGGTCGATGTCGAAATTGCGCAGCTCCCGCCCGGCGCCGCAAGGTGCGTCCTGATAGACGACCGCGCCTTGGTCGCCGGCGCATTTGTAGACCGAGGCACCGGCGGGTGCGCCCGCACAGGAAAGGCACAAAACGACCACAAATATCAGCGCACGCATCGCACGGCTTTCGATACGGTAATCCGGCTACCATAGCACTTTTCCGCGCTGCGTCTCTCATCCCTCCGATGGATGTCCGCCGTCAAACCGCCACGCGCGTGCAGGAAATCGCGCCCTTCCATGTCATGGAGGTGCAGACCGCCGCGCGTGCGCTCGAAGCCGCGGGACGCGACGTCGTTCACATGGAGATCGGCGAGCCCGACTTCCCGACGCCCGAGCCGGTACTCATCGCGGCGCGGGACGCCCTCGAGGGCGGCGGCATCTATTACACGTCGGCGCTGGGGATTCCGGCGCTGCGCGCCGCGATCGCCCGCCATTACGAGGAACACTACGGCGTAGCCGTCGCGCCGGAACAGGTCGTCGTCACCGCCGGCTCGTCGGCCGCACTGCTGCTGACGCTGGCATTGCTGGTCGACCGCGACGACCAGATCCTGATGTCCGATCCCGGCTATCCGTGTAATCGCCATTTCATCCGTACGCTGGAAGGCGAGCCGGTCGGCGTCGCCGTCGGGCCGGAATCGAACTATCAGCTCGATTCCGCTGTCATTGCCGAAGCCTGGACCACGCGCACGCGGGGCGCGCTGATCGCCACGCCGTCGAATCCGACCGGTACGATGGTCGCGCCCGGCGAAATGCAGCGCATCGCGGCTAGGGTGGCCGCGCGCGGCGGCGCGCTGATCGTCGACGAAATTTATCTGGGACTTTCGTACGGCGGCAAGCCGCAGAGTGCGCTGTCCCTGAGCGATGATATTTTCGTGATCAGCAGCTTTTCCAAGTACTTCAACATGACGGGCTGGCGGCTGGGCTGGCTGGTCGCGCCGGAGCGACACATACGCGATCTGGAAAAACTGGCACAAAACCTCTATATCTCGCCGCCGACGTTGTCGCAGCGTGCCGTGCTCGCCTGTTTCGAGCCGCGGACGCTGGCGATTCTCGAGGTGCGCCGGCAGGAATTCCAGGCGCGCCGCGACTTCCTGGTGCCGGCCTTGCGCGAGCTGGGCTTCGCGATCCCGGTGCTGCCGACCGGCGG
>JBDTXW010000135.1:0-7706 GCA_040005975.1 Betaproteobacteria bacterium
ATCACCGCAACAGCGATTGCCGACCGGGAAACCCGGTAGTTGCGCATCGTTCGCATTGTTCTAATCACTCGGCCGGGGCCGCGGCGGGATTCGGCAGCGGATGGCGGCGTTGCCGCATCCGCCGCGTCCACAGGCTGAACCGGTCGAGATACAGATAGACGACCGGCGTCGTGTAGAGGGTCAACATCTGGCTGACGATCAGGCCCCCGACGATCGAGATGCCGAGGGGCTGCCGCAATTCCGCGCCGTTGCCGTTGCCGAGGGCCAGCGGGACCGCAGCAAGCAATGCGGCCATCGTCGTCATCATGATCGGCCGGAAGCGAAGCATGCACGCCTCGAATATCGCGTCGCGCGAGTTCATGCCGCGGTGGCGCTCGGCATCGAGCGCGAAGTCGATCATCATGATCGCGTTCTTCTTGACGATGCCGATCAGCAGGATGACGCCGATCAGTGCGATGACGCTGAACTCGGTCTGGAACAGCAGAAGCGCGAGCAGCGCGCCGACGCCGGCCGACGGTAGTGTCGACAGGATCGTGATCGGGTGCACGTAGCTTTCGTAGAGGATGCCCAGCACGATATAGACAGTCAGCAGCGCTGCGAGGATCAGCCACGGCTGGCTGTTGAGCGACGTCTGGAATGCCTGGGCGGTCCCCTGGAAGCTGCCACGTATCGTCGCGGGAACGCCGAGGTCCGCGAGCGCGCGGTCGATCGCGATCGTCGCCTGGCCGAGCGAGGTTCCTTCAGGAAGATTGAACGAGATCGTCGACGCGACGAACTGCGACTGGTGGTTGACGCCGAGAGCGGTATTGGTCGGTGCGTAGTGAGCGAAGGCGGACAGCGGAACCTGCGCACCCTTGGGCGTGCTGACGTAGACGTGCTCGAGGGAATTCGGCGATTGCCAGTACTCGGGCGCCGCCTCCATCACGACGTGATACTGATTGAGCGCCGAATAGATCGTCGATACCTGGCGCTGTCCGAACGCGTCGTCCAAGGTCGTGTCGATCAGCCTGGGCGTGACGCCGAGTTGCGCGGCGGCGTCGCGATCGATGACGAGCGAGGTCTGCAGCCCTTTGTCCTGCTGGTCGGTATTGACGTCGACCAGCTGCGGCAGCCGGGAGAGCGCGGCGCGTATGCGCGGCTCCCAGGTGCGGAGCTCATTCAAGTCATCCGCCTGCAGCGTGTACTGGTAAGTCGCGTTGGCCTGCCGGCCGCCGACGCGGATGTCCTGCACCGGATTGAGAAACAGATTGGCACCGGGTTCCTTGGCGAGCTTGATGCGCAAGCGCGCGATGATCTTGTCGGCAGACTCCTTGCGCTCTGCCAGCGGCTTAAGCTGGACGAACATCCTGCCCGTATTGCGCTGCGCGCCGCCGGTGAACGCGACGACGTTTTCCACCGCCGGATCGGCGCGGACGATGTCGATGAAGCTCTTGAGCTTCGGCTGCATCGCCTGGAACGAAATACTCTGGTCGGCCTGGATGAAGCCGATCAGGCGGCCGGTGTCCTGTTGCGGGAAAAAGCCCTTCGGAATGATCACGTACAGGTAGACGTTGAGACAGACGACCCCCAGCAGTATCAGCATCATCAGGATGCCGTGCTCCAGCACCCAGCCCAGGCTACGTTCGTAGCTGCGGCGCAGGCGCTCGAAGCCGCGCTCGCTCCAGGCATGCAGCCGTCCGTGCCGCCGTTCGCTCTCGGGACGCAGCAGCCGCGAGCACATCATCGGCGTCATCGTCAGTGACAGCATCAGCGAGATCAGGATAGCTACCGACAGCGTTACCGCGAACTCGCGGAAATAGCGCCCGACGATGCCGCCCATCAGCAGGATTGGAATGAACACCGCTATCAGCGACAGGCTCATCGAGACGACGGTGAAACTGACCTCGCGTGCCCCCAGCAGCGCGGCCTGAAAGGGGGCAACGCCGCGCTCGATGTGCCGCGACACGTTTTCGAGGACGACGATTGCATCGTCGACGACGAAACCGGTGGCGATCGTCAGCGCCATCAGCGAAAGGTTGTTCAGGCTGAAGCCACACAAGTACATGATTCCGAAGGTCGCGATCAGTGACACCGGGACGGCCACGCTTGGAATCAGCGTCGCCCGCCAATTGCGCAGAAAGATGAATACGACCAGGACGACCAGGCAGACGGCGACGAGGAGCGTTCGCTCGACGTCGCGCAGCGACGCGCGAATCGTTGTCGTCCGCTCCATCACGACGTCCACCCTGATCGCGCTCGGGATCGAGGCACGCAGCTGCGGCAGCATCTCGGTGACGCTGTCGACCGTCTCGATGATGTTCGCGTTCGGTTGACGGCTGATGATGATTAGCACCGAAGGCTTGCCGTTCGACGAGCCGGCGTTGCGCAGGTCCTGCACCGAGTCGACGACCTGGCCGAGATCGGTGATCTTGACCGCGGCGCCATTGCGGTAGGCGACGAGCAGCGGCAGATAGTCGACTGCCTTTTTCGCCTGGTCGTTGGCCTGGATCTGCCAATGGCGGTCGCCGTCCTCGAGCGATCCCTTCGGTCGGTTGGCGTTCGTCGCGGCGAGCACGGCGCGGACGTCCTCGAAGCCGATGCCGTACTTGTTGAGCGTCTGCGGATTGAGCTCGACCCGCACCGCCGGCAGTGAACTGCCGCCGACCTGCACGTCGCCGACACCGGACAATTGAGACAGCTTCTGCGCGATGATCGTCGAGCCGGCGTCGTACATCTGACCCTGCGTCATCGTATCGGACGTGAGCGCCAGAATCATGATCGGCGCGTCGGCCGGGTTGACCTTGCGGTAGGTCGGGTTGCCGGGCAGCCCCGTCGGCAGCAGGCTTCGCGCCGCGTTGAGCGCAGCCTGGACGTCGCGCGCCGCGCCGTCGATGTCACGCGAGAGGTCGAATTGCAGGGTGACGCGCGACGACCCCAACGAGCTGCTCGACGTCATCTCGGTCACGCCGGCGATGCGGCCGAGCGAGCGCTCGAGCGGCGTGGCGACGGTCGCGGCCATCGTTTCCGGACTTGCACCCGGCAGCGAAGCGGATACCGAGATGGTCGGAAAGTCGACCTGCGGCAGCGGCGACACCGGCAGCAAGCGGAACGCGGCGGCGCCGGCGAGCGCCAGTCCGATCGTCAACAGCGTCGTCGCGACCGGCCGCGCGATGAACGGCGCCGACAGGTTGAGCTGTCCGGACTCCGTGCTGGATTCTCGGTCCGCCATGTCAGTCGCCGGGCGATGGCGCGGTCGCAGCTTTAGCCTTGCCGCCGCGGCGTCCTTCGACCCGGCGGGCGAGGCGATCGAACGCGAGGTAGATCACCGGCGTCGTGAACAGCGTCAGCATCTGGCTGACGATCAGGCCGCCAACCATCGTGATGCCTAGCGGATGGCGCAATTCGGAGCCGACGCCCCAGCCCAGCATCAGCGGCAGCGCCGCGAGCAGCGCGGCCATCGTCGTCATCATGATCGGACGAAAGCGCAGCAGGCACGCCTGATAGATCGCTTCGCGCGGAGGCTTGCCTTCCTTGCGCTCGGCGTCGAGCGCGAAGTCGATCATCATGATCGCGTTCTTCTTGACGATACCGATCAAGAGCACGATGCCGATGATCGCGATGACGTCGAGATCCTTGCCGAAAATCATCAGACCGAGCAGTGCGCCGACGCCGGCGGAAGGCAAGGTCGACAGGATCGTGATCGGATGGATGTAGCTCTCGTAGAGGACGCCCAGTACGATGTACATCGTGACGATGGCGGCGAGGATCAGCCAGAGTTCATTGGCGAGCGAGCCGCGAAACGCCGCCGCCGCGCCCTGGAAGCGGATCTGCATGCTTGCCGGCAGCCCGAGCTCCTGCTGCGCCTTCTGGATCTCGTCCACCGCGTTGCCGAGCGATGCGCCCGGTGCGAGGTTGAACGAAATCGTCGCCGCTGGAAACTGGCCGATATGCGTGACGAGCAGCGGCGTCGGGTGCTCGCTGATGCGTGCGATCGATGTCAGCGGCACTTGCTGCGGCGCCTGCTGGCTCGCGCTGGTGGAACTCGCGCCGGCGCCAGGCGCGGCCAGCGCCGCTGAGGCGTTGGCGCCCGCCGCGGCGGGCGCCGATGCGACATTTCCGATCGGCACGTAGACTTGCGCCAGCGCCTCCGGCCCGCGCTGGAATTCGGGCTTCACTTCCAGCACGACCCGGTACTGGTTGGTCTGCGTGAATATCGTTGACACCAGCCGCTGGCCGAAGGCGTTGTACAGCGCGTTGTCGATCGCCGCCGGCGTGATGCCGTAGCGGCTCGCCGTCGCGCGGTCGATGTCCACGTAAGCCTGCAGGCCGCCGTCCTGCAAGTCTGTGGCGACGTCGGCGAGCTGCGAAATGCGGCGTAGCCGCTCGACGATGCGCGGGACCCAGACGCTCAATTCGCCCGGGTTCGTGTCGTCGACGGTAAACTGGTATTGCGTGCGGCTGACCCGGTCCTCGATCGTCAGGTCCTGCACCGGCTGCATGTACAGCGCGATGCCATCGACACCGGCGACCCGCGTCTGCAAATCGCGGATCACCTCGACAGCGCGGCCGCGGCGCTCTCCCAGCGGCTTCAGATTGATCAGCATTCGGCCGCTGTTCAACGTCGCATTAGTGCCATCGACGCCGATGAACGACGACAGGCTCTCGACCGCGGGGTCCTGCAGGATGATGTCGGCGAGCGCCTGCTGGCGCTCGGCCATCGCGGCAAAAGATATCGTTTGCGGCGCTTCGGTGATCCCCTGGATCGCACCGGTGTCCTGGATCGGAAAGAAGCCCTTCGGAATGAATATGTACAGCACGACCGTCAGCAGGAGCGTGATCACCGCGACGATCAGCGTCGCCAATTGCCGGTCGAGCACCCAGTTGAGCATCTGACCGTAACGCTCGATCACGCGCTCGAAGATCTCGCCGCTGCGCCGATAGAACCGTCCCTGCTGCTCCTTTTCGGTGTGGCGCAGGAAGCGCGCGGACATCATCGGCGTCAAGGTAAGCGACACGACCGCCGAAATCAGGATCGATATCGCCAGCGTAATCGCAAACTCGCGAAACAGCCGTCCGACGACGTCGCCCATGAACAGCAGCGGAATCAGAACCGCGATCAGCGAGATCGTCAGCGAAATAATCGTGAATCCGATCTGCTCGGCCCCTTTGAGCGCCGCCGCCAGCGGCTTTTCGCCGGCCTCGATGTAGCGCGCGATGTTCTCGATCATCACGATCGCGTCGTCGACGACGAAGCCGGTCGCGATCGTCAGCGCCATCAGCGTCAGGTTGTTGATCGAGAAGCCGGCCAGGTACATCACGCCGAACGTGCCGATCAGCGACAGCGGCACCGCGACGCTCGGAATCACCGTCGCCGAGAGGCTGCGCAGGAACAGGAAAATGACCATCACGACCAGCGCGATCGCGAGGAACAGCTCGAACTGCACGTCGTGCACCGACGCCCTTATCGTCACCGTACGGTCGGTCAGCATCGTGACGTCGACCGCGGCAGGAAGCGACGCCTGCAGCTGCGGCAGCAGTTGCTTGATCCGGTCGACGACCTCGATGACGTTGGCGCCGGGCTGGCGCTGGATGTTGACGATGATCGCCGGGAGCCGGTTGGCCCAGGCGGCAAGGCGCGTGTTCTCGGCGCCGTCGACGACATCGGCGACGTCGGTCAGCCGCACCGGCGAGCCGCTGCGGTAGGCGACGATCATCGTGCGGTATTCGTCGGCGCTCTTGAGCTGGTCGTTGGCGTCGATCGTCGAAGCGCGCGTCGGGCCGTCGAAGCTGCCTTTGGCCTGGTTGGTGTTGGCATTGCCGATCGCCGTGCGTACGTCGTCCAGCGACAGTCCGTACGCCGCCAGCGCCGTCGGATTGGCCTGGATGCGTACCGCCGGTCGCTGCCCTCCGCTCAAGCTGACCAGCCCCACTCCAGGCAGCTGCGAGAGCTTGGTCGCGAGGCGCGTGTCGGCCAGGTCCTCGATCTTGAACAGCGGCAGCGTCTTGGACGTCAGCGCCAGAGTCATGATCGGCGTGTCCGCCGGATTGACCTTGTTGTAGATTGGCGGCGTCGGAAGGTCGGCAGGAAGGAAGCTGCCTGAAGCGTTGATCGCCGCCTGCACCTCCTGCTCGGCGATGTCGAGCGACAGGTTCAGGTCGAACTGCAGCGTGATGACCGAGGCGCCGCCGGAGCTCGTCGACGACATCTGCTTGAGTCCCGGCATCTGTCCGAATTGTCGCTCCAGCGGCGCGGTGATCGACGAAGTGGTGACGTCGGGACTCGCGCCCGGATAGAGCGTCACTACCTGGATCGTCGGGTAGTCGACCTGCGGCAGCGCCGAAATCGGCAGCACGCGATAGGCGATGACGCCGGCGAGCAGGATCGCCAGCATCAGCAGCGACGTCGCGACCGGCCTCAGGATGAACGGGCGGGACGGGTTCATCGAGCTTTCGTCAATCGTGCTGCGCGCGAGGCCGGCGGTGCGTCAGCCGCCGCCCTTGCCGCCGGCTGACTTGCCGTTGGCGGGAGGATTCTGGCGGCCCGGCGCCGACTGCTGGGTGGCGCGCGCGGTGGCGTCGATGAGCTCGACGCTCGAGCCCTCGCGCAGCTTGTCCGTGCCGTCGACGACGACCAGATTGCCCGGGGCGAGCCCCTTCTGCACCTCGGTCGTCTCGCCCGCAACCGCACCGACCTGCACCGGCGTCACGGCGACGGTCTTGTCTTCCTTGACCAGGAAGACGAACGTGCCGGGCGCACCGCGCTGGATCGCGGCCGTCGGAACCAGCGTCGCATCCTGATGCGTTTCGACCACCATGCGCACGTTGACGAACTGGTTCGGAAACAGCGCGCCGTCGATATTGGGAAACTCGGCCTTGACCTTGACCGTGCCCGTCGTCGTGTCGATCTGATTGTCGATCGTCAGCAGGCTGCCGGTCGCGAGCTTGGTCTTGCCGCTGCGGTCGAACGCATCGACGGCGACGGCCTCGGTGCCCTGCATGCGCTTGACGATGCGCGGCACGTTGTCCTCGGGCACCGGATAGATCACGGTGACCGGCTGCACCTGCGTGATCGTCACCAACCCGTTGCTATCGGAGGCATGGACCATGTTGCCCGGATCGACCTGCCGCAATCCAACGCGGCCGCTGATCGGCGCGGTGACGCGGGCATAGGCGATCTGCAGTTTGGCGCTGTCGATTCCGCCCTGGTCGGACGCGACCGCGCCCTGGTACTGGCGAACCAGCGCCGCCTGCGTGTCGACCTGCTGCCTGGAGATCGAGTCCTGCGCGAGCAGCGTCTGGTAGCGCTCGAGGTCGACCTGCGCGTTCTTCAGTTGCGCCTGGTCGCGCGCCATCTGTCCATTCGCCTGCGTCAACTGCACCTCGAACGGTCGCGGGTCGATCTGCGCGAGCAAGTCGCCCGCCTTGACCGACTGGCCTTCGCGGAATGCGACGCTCAACAGTTGCCCGTCGACCCGCGGCCGGACGACGACCGTATTGCGCGGGATGACCGTGCCGAGCGCGTCGATGGATACGTCGATGCTGCCCTTGCGCGCCGCCGCGGGGACGACCGGCATCGGCCGCGCGCCGGCGTCGCCCTTGCTGCCGGACTTGGCCTGATCCGTTGTGCTGTGGCCGAACCAGTACCAGGCGGCGAGCGCGGCCGCGGCGAGCACGACCGCGGCCAGGATCCACGGCTGGCGGCGAGCGCGCGGGCCCGGCCGGACCAG
>JBDTXW010000136.1:0-7605 GCA_040005975.1 Betaproteobacteria bacterium
GCCATCACCGTGGTCCTCGACAAGGAGCTCGATGTTTCGCGCGGCGACATGCTGGTACACCAGCAATCGGTCCCCTCGATTTCGCGCACCTTGGATGCGTCGCTGTGCTGGCTTTCGACCGCGCCGCTCGACACCCGCCGCCGGTACCTGCTGCGCCACACGACGCGCGAAGCGCGGGCCAAGGTCGAGCGCATCGACTACCGGTGGAACGTATCGACCCAGGCGCGGGAGCCGAGGCCGGCGACGCTCGCGATGAACGACATCGGCCACGTCCGCCTCGCACTGGCGCAGCCGGCATTCGTCGACCGCTACGCCGACAGCCGCGCCACCGGAAGCTTCATCCTGATCGACGAGGCGACGCATGACACGGTAGCCGCGGGGATGGTCCAGTGAGCCTGAAGAGCGGGACCGTCTATCTCGTCGGCGCGGGTCCGGGCGCACCCGACCTGCTGACCTTGCGCGCCGCGCGGCTGCTCGAGCGCGCCGACATCGTGTTTTACGACGCCCTCGTGCACCCGGACACGATCGCGCTTGCAACGCACGCCCGCAAGATCGCGGTCGGCAAACGCTGCGGCAAGCACTCGACGGCCCAGCAATTCATCAACAAGCGCCTGGTCGACGCGGCGGCCGCGCACCAGGTCGTCGTCCGACTCAAGGGCGGCGATCCGATGCTCTTCGGTCGCGCGCAGGAAGAAATCGCCGCACTCGAGGCGGCCGGCGTGCGCTGCGAAGTCGTGCCAGGCGTTACGGCGGCGCTGGCGGCCAGCGCGGAGCTCTGCATTTCGCTGACGCAACGCGGTGTCGTGCGCACAGTCAGCCTGGTCACACCGCGCGTCGGGGACGGCGAGGCGGCGAACGACTGGGCACGAAGCATCGCCGCCGCCGACGCTGGGGCGATCTACATGGGCGTCGGCCAGGCCGACGCCATAGCGATGGCGCTGATCGCTGCCGGCAAGCCGGCGTCGACGCCCGTCGCCGTCGTGGAGAATGCATCGCTCCCGACGTCCCGCACGATCTTTACGACGCTTGCCGGATTGCCGCGACTGGCCGAAGTTCAGATTGCCGGCCCTGCCGTGATCCTGCTCGGACCGCAATTTCGCGCTCGCCGTGCGGCGATCGCGAACGACCAAACCACGCCCGACGAAGGTCGGCAAGCCGACAACAGCCGCGAAACGCGTACCGCCGGCTGGTAAGGCGTCAGCGGCGATGCCGTTTCCTTCGCGATGACCGAATTCGCCAGGCTTGCGATATCCGGCGCGGGTGTCGGCCTGATGGTTGGCCTGACCGGCGTTGGCGGTGGATCGTTGATGACACCGCTGCTGATCACGGCCTTCGGCATTCCCGCCCCCATCGCCGTCGGCACGGACCTCGCCTGCGCCGCGGTTACCAAGACCGCCGCAACCTTCGCGCACCGCGCTGCGCGCACGGTGGCGGTACCCGTCGTCGTGCTGCTTGCCGCCGGCAGCGTGCCCGCGGCGATCATGACGCTCATCGTCATTGCGAACATCAGCGTGACGCCGCAAGGTCTCGCGAAGCTGATTCGTCTGTCGGTAGCGATCGCGGTGCTCGTAAGCGTCGCGCTGCTCCTTTTGCGCGGGACCATCCGGCGCTGGTCGCTCCGTTCCGTCGCGCTGGCCCGCCTGCGCCGGCACCGCCCGGCGGCGACCGTTATGGCCGGCGGCCTGATCGGCGCTGCCGTGGCGCTCACCTCGCTCGGCGCCGGGGCCATCGGCGCGGCGATCCTGGCGCTGCTCTATCCGGAGCTCGAGCCTGCGGAGATCGCAGGGAGCGACATCGCACACGCGGTCCCGCTGACCGCGATCGCCGCCGCCGGTCACGCGTGGCTCGGTACGGTCGATGCCGGGCTGTTGCTCGCGCTGATCACGGGCGGCCTGCCCGGCATCGTCGCCGGCAGCGTTGCAACGCGCAGCGTGCCAACGCACGTTCTGCGCATTCTGCTGATCTGCGCCCTGGGGCTCGCAGCGATCAAACTCCTGCTCTGACGCCTGGTCGCGTTCGCGCCGGACTCCCCGTGCTGCACGCTACAATGGTCGCCGCGACCGCATTGCGGCGCGTCGTCTGATGCAGTTACCTCTTTTCCAGCTATCCCCAGCCGAGCAGCAGGCGTGGTTGCGCGGGCGGTTCGAACGCCCCCCGCCGCCCTCGGCCACCCGTCTTTCCGACGGATACCGCCTGCCAGGCCGCGAAGGCGTGAACACGCCGGCGGCCGTACTGGTGCCGCTGGTCAATCGCCCGGACGGCCTTACGGTGCTGTTCACCGAGCGCAGCGTCGACCTGCCAGACCATCCGGGCCAGATCAGCTTTCCAGGCGGGCGCATCGAGCCCGACGACGCCGATGCGGTCGCCGCGGCGCTGCGCGAAGCGGAGGAGGAAATTGCCTTGCCGCGCGAGCGCGTGCAGCCGCTGGGTCGCCTTGCCGACTACGAGACGGTGACCGGATTTCGAGTGACCCCGGTCGTCGGCTGGATCGAGCCGCCGATGGTGCTGAAGCCTGATCCGGTCGAGGTTGCCTCCGTATTCGAGGTGCCGCTTGCGTTTCTTCTCGACCCGAGAAATCAGCAGCGCCATTTCCGCATGCTCGGTGACATACGCCGCGATTACGATGCGATCCCATACGGCGAGCGATACATCTGGGGCGCCACCGCGGCGATGTTGCTGATGCTGGACCGCACGCTGCGCGCGGAGTAGCACGCCTGGCCCCGACAGGCAGCACGCGCATCACGACCGGGATCATCCTCTCCGGCGGAGGAGCGCGGGCGGCGTATCAGGTCGGTGCGCTGCGCGCCGTGGCCCGCATTTTGCGGCCCGTCGGGGCGGGCCCGTTCCGCGTCATCTGCGGCACCTCGGCGGGCGCCATCAATGCCGCCGCGCTGGCGGTCCATGCCGACAGGTTCCGCGATGGTGTCGCGCAGCTGGTGCGCCTGTGGCGCAACATCGATGTCGGCGATGTGTACAAGGCCGACCTGGGGACGGTATCGGCGCACGGGATGCGCTGGCTGGCGTCGGTTCTGACCGGCCGTCCCGGGCCGGCGACCACGGCGTCGATGTTCGACAATCGCCCGCTGCGCAGCCTGCTCCGCCGGGAGTTGAACGCGGAGCGTATCGCAGCCCACATCGCCGACGGGTGCCTGCGCGCCCTGGCGATCAATGCGACCAGCTACACGACCGGTCATGCGGTGACCTTTTACCAGGGTGATCCGGCGATCCAGGCGTGGCAACGGATGCGACGGCGCGGCGAGCCGGCGATCATCGGCCTCGATCATTTGGTTGCATCGACGGCGATACCGTTCATCTTTCCCGCGACCCGCGTCGGTGGCGATTTCTTCGCGGACGGCTCGGTGCGCCAGATCGCGCCGTTGTCGCCGGCGCTGCATCTGGGGGCGCGCAGGCTGCTGGTGGTCGCGGTCGGCCAGTTTACCGGTCAACAGCCGACGCAAGCCCGCACGGCAACGCGGCGCTATCCTTCGTTTGCGCAGGTTGCCGGACACGCGCTGTCCAGCATCTTCCTGGACAACATGGGCGCCGATCTCGAACGCATGTGGCGGATCAACCAGCTCGCCGATCTCATCGCACCCGAGCGCCTGATCGAGCATGGCGTAGAGGCCGCGCATGTCGATGCGCTGGTCCTCGGACCCAGCCGCGATCTTGCGGAGCTCGCCGTCGGGTACGGCCGCCATCTTCCCACCGGTGTGCGCTACCTCCTTCGCGGGCTCGGTGGCACCGAGGGCACCGGCGCCAATCTGCTTTCCTACCTTCTGTTCGACCGCCACTATTGCCGCGCGCTGATGGCGCTCGGACATGCCGATGCGATGGCGCGGCGGGACGAAATCGACGCGTTCCTCGGCGGCGAGAGCCCCGGTTTCGTGCCGGTATTTCCGACCGCGCTTTTCCGCTAGGTCGAGACGCACATTTGACGCGGTCGGCGTTTTCCCCGACGATGCATTGCGACGCAGCGCATCGACCCTCCTGCGCAACGATCTGCATGCCCCCTCAGCAAGAACGCCATTTCGCGAGCCTCAGTCCGCACGGATTCCACCGCGTCGTCTACCGGCAATGGGGCGATCCGGACAATCCGCGCGTCGTCGTCTGCGTCCACGGCCTGACGCGAAATGGCCAAGATTTCGACGCGCTGGCGGCGGCGATCGCCGATCGTTTCCGCGTTCTGTGTCCCGATATGCCGGGGCGCGGCGACAGCGAATGGCTGGCTGATGCGAACGACTACGTTTTTCCGACCTATCTGACGACGCTGACCGCGCTGCTGGCCCACGCCGACGTCGAGCGCTGCGCCTGGGTCGGCACGTCGATGGGCGGGCTGCTCGGCATTGCGTTGGCGGCGCAACGCAATACGCCTGTCGTGAGACTCGTCGTCAACGACGTCGGCCCGGTGATCGAACCGCCGGCGCTGGCGCGGATCGCGTCCTATGTCGGTGCGGACCCGCATTTCGACTCGTTCGCCGCGCTCGAGGCGCACATCCGCGAAGTATCGGCGCCATTCGGCGCGCTGTCCGACGCGCAGTGGGAGACGCTCGCGCGGACGACGGCGCGACAGCTCGCCGACGGCGGCTGGCGGCTCAAGTACGATCCCGGCATTGCGTTGCCGTTTCGGATCCAGGCCGCGCAGAGAGGCGACTTGTGGTCGCTCTGGGACGCGATCTCATGCCCGACCTTGCTGTTGCGCGGTGCAGAATCGGATCTGCTCGCACCGGCGACCGCGGCGGCGATGCGCACGCGCGGCCCCCGGCCGCGCCTGATCGAGTTTGCCGGTGTAGGGCATGCGCCGATGCTGCTCGACCCCGAGCAGATCGCGCCGGTCGCTGACTTTCTCGACGCAATGTAGAAGCCTTGCCCGGATTCGCACGTCCATCCCCGATCGCATCGTCTACAATCGGCCAGTAAACCACGTCACACCTACGCTTTGACCCTAGCACTCAGCCTGCCGCCGATCGACGACCATCCTGCGCATCCGCCGGAAACGCGGCCGGCGCAAGTCCAGGCGTGGATCAGCGAGGCGATGAAGCGAGATTCGATCGAAGCTGCAGGCGTGATCGGCGACGCGCTCGCCGCCATCAACCGGGCCGCGATCTCGGACTCGCGCCGGATGGAGCTCGCCGAGAAGTTCTACGCGGCCGCGGTCACGCTTTGGCCGATACTCGAGCGCAACTTCGCTCGCGCCGCCCACCCGCTGACCGGCAATGCGCTGGAAGCGGCCAAGGTGGCGCTGACTCTGTCCGCCGAGCTCGCCACCGCGTACAAGCGCCTGCTCGCGCATGAGGCCGACAAGCGCCTCCTGCTCGGCGGCAATCGCCTGCTGGTAGCGCTGATTCATCGCTGCCTGCAATGCACGACCCGCGTGCTGACCAACAGCTACATGTCGTACGCGCCGGTGCCGGCGCGAACCTGGCACGATGCGCACGCGATCTACGTCCATGCGCGCGCGCGCGGCCTGCACCAGACGCCTATCGCAAGCGACAATCCCGAGGCCACACCGGAACGGATCTATGTGCAGGCGCTGCTGCTGGCGCTGGCCAATCCCTATGGCTTCCTGCCGACGCAGCTCGGCCACGTAATCCAGTATCTGCAGGAACATTCGCACTGGGCAAAGCTGACCGACGTGGCGCCGGTACACCGGCTGGCAAAAGCCGTGGCCATTGTTCCGATCGGGCATGATTTCCCGCCGTTTTCATCCAACAAAGGCGGCAATATCCAGGGCAACAAGCTGTTCCTGCTCACTTTCGACCTTGCCTTCCAGCTGCAGGAGCAGCTGCGCATCCTCGACACCGGCGGCAAGGCGCCGACGGGATTTCCCGCCGACACGGCGGCGGTCGCGCAATACATGACGCTGCTGCGTCGCCTGCTGCGGCAATGGGCGATACCGCCGGCGCGGCAATTCAACCGCCTGCCGTCGCGAGCTCGCGTGGTGATGTGCGCCGGATTGAACGCGGTGTGGCAATACAGCCCCGGCGCGCACCTGGACATTTTCAATCCGTCGCCCGGCCTTCCGACGATGACCGCCTGCCAGGTCATCAACCACACGCCGGCCGGCTACGCACTGCGCCAGATCGACTCCGTGCATGCGCCGTTGCGCGTCGGCGACCTGATCGCACTGCGCGTCGAGGGACGCAGTGCGCTCCAGGCGGCGATGGTGCGCTGGTTTCGCAACACGATGCGCGGTACCGGGCTGGAGTTCGGCTGCGAGCTGTTGACCGACAGTCCCGAGGCCGCCGCCGGCCGCGGCGAAGGCGCCGACGCCTCGCCGCTGCTCCCGATGGTGCTGGTGCCGGACGATGGCCAGGATGAATCGCCGCCGATGGCGCTGGTCCCGGCCGGGGCGTTCCAGCTCGAGCAGGCGATATCGCTGCACCGCGACAAGTCGGTCGGCACCGCCGTATTGACCAAGCTGGTCGATCAAGGCCCCGGCTTCGAACTTTTCGAGTATGTTGCCGTCGCCTGACGGCGGCGACCCGCCCTGGCAGCGCGCTGCCTCCGCAGCGCTTCTCGCGCTGGCGTTGCTGGAATTGCTCTGGGAGCTGTGGCTCGCACCGTTGAAGCCGGGAGGGTCATGGCTGGCACTGAAGGCCTTGCCGCTGCTGGCCTTCACGCCCGGCGTCGCGCAAGGTCGCTTGCGCGCGCGACAGTGGACGCTGCTGTTGCTGCCCTGGTATTTCGCCGAGGGCGTCGTGCGTGTATTCAGCGAGAGCGGCCGTCCGGCGTTGTGTGCGGGTGCAGCGGCCGCGCTGGCGCTCGCCGCGCTCGCGGCAGGGCTCGGCTGGTTCCGCGCGGAACGCCGCGCACCGCGCTCTACAGCGGTTTGATCGCGCCTTTAGTCCGAGCCGCGCTCGGCGTGGCCGGCGAGGCCTCGCGGCAGCGGAAACGTCACCGCTTCGACCGCGCCGTCGAGCTCGCGCACCTCGCCCGCGCCGAGCTCGCGCAGCCGCTCGATCACCTGCTGCACGAGAACTTCGGGCGCTGACGCGCCGGCGGTGACGCCGATGCGCCGCTTGCCGTCGACCCATTCCGGCTTGAGCTCCTCGGCGCGGTCGATCATATAGGCGGGGATGCCGCGATTCGCGGCCACTTCGCGCAAGCGGTTCGAGTTCGAGCTGTTGGGACTGCCGACGACGATGACGACGTCGCACTGCGGCGCCAGGAACTTGACCGCGTCCTGCCGATTTTGCGTCGCATAGCAGATATCGTCCTTGCGCGGGCCGACGATCGCCGGAAACCTGAGCCGCAGCGCCCCCACGATCGCGGCCGCGTCGTCGACCGAGAGTGTCGTCTGCGTCACGTAGGCGAGCTGCGAAGGATCGCGGACGACCAGACGATCGGCGTCGGCGACCGATTCGACGAGGTGGATGCCGCCGTCGGCCTGGCCCATCGTTCCCTCGACCTCGGGATGGCCCGCGTGACCGATCATCACGATGTCGCGTCCCTGCGCGCGCATCTTGGCCACTTCGACATGCACCTTGGTTACCAGCGGACAGGTTGCGTCGAACACGGTGAGGTCGCGCGCCGCGGCCTCCGCGCGCACCGCACGCGATACACCATGCGCGCTGAAAACCACGGTGCTCCCCCGCGGAACGTCGG
>JBDTXW010000137.1:0-7551 GCA_040005975.1 Betaproteobacteria bacterium
TCGTCGTCCTCAGGAGGAATCATGGATCGTTCGCCGGCAAGCGGTCGTCGTCGCAGTTTGCTGAAGGGAGCCGGGGCGGCCGCCGCCTTGGGCGCCGTCGGATTTCCCGCCATCGTTCGCGGTCAGTCGGACGCGATCCGGATCGGCCATCTGACGCCGCGCACCGGATTTCTGGGACCGCTGGGCGAATACGCGGTAATGGGCGTCAACCTCGCGGTCGACGAGATCAATGCCGCCGGCGGCATTATGGGTCGCAAGATCGACCTGATCGCCGAAGACAGCGTCAATCCGCAGACCGCGTCGACCAAGGCGGAGCGCCTGATCGAACGCGACAAAGTCGTGGCGATCATCGGCGAGATCAGCTCGGCGTCGGGCCTGGCGATCGCTCAGGTTTCCCAGCGCACCCGGACGCTCTTTTTCAACACCGGCTGCAACTCCGACGAGCTGCGCGGCAAGTCGTGCAACCGATACATGTTCCACACCGAAGCGGCGAACAGCATGTACGTCAGCGCCTGCGGCCAGGCACTGCTGCGCGACGGCATGGTCAAGGGAAAGAAGTGGTACAGCCTGACCGCCGACTATGCGTTCGGGCACGACCTGCTCAAGGTCGCCAAGCGTTTCATGGGCGCCAATGGCGGGACGTTCGCCGCCGACGAGCTGGTCGCCACCGACATCGCCGATTTCTCTCCATACCTGCTCAAGATCCGCAATGCCAAGCCGGATCTCGTCGTGTCGAACCTCGCGGGCCTGCAAGTCACCAATTTCATGAAACAGTATCTGGAGTTCGGATTGCCGTTTCCGGTGGCCGGCTTCGGCTTCGACACCGCGGTGGCGTGGGGCGCCGGCAAGGGCAACGTGCTCGGCATCTGGCCGCTGGTCTGGGATTCGCAGGTCAGGACGGCCTCGGCGCAGCGCTTTACCGATGCATTCGTAAAAAAATACGGCAAGCCGCCGGAGAACCAGGCTTGGGGCGATTACATGTCGACCAAGCACGTCGCGCAGGCGATGAACGAGCTCAAGACGACCGATTCGACCAAGGTCGCCGAGCACCTGGAGCGCGGCGCGAAATTCGATATCCTGAAGTCGCGCGAGGGATACTACCGCGGTTGGGACCACCAGCTGATGCAGGAGATGTACACGATCACGTTCAAGAAGGCGGCCGACGTGAAGGATAAATGGGACCTGTTCACGCTGTCGCCGCCGATACCGGGAGCGGACCAGAGCCTGGAGGTGATCGCGCCGACGCGCGAAGAGAACAACTGCACGATGCCGGCCTGATCGAAACGGCGATGCGCGCGGTACGACGCCGCACGCGGCGTCGGTCATGATGCTGATCGAGATTCTCGAGCAGGTGCTGAACGGCCTGCTCGCCGGCGCCTATTACCTGCTGATCGCGCTCGGCCTGACGCTGATCTTTTCGCTGGGCGGGCTGGTCAATCTCGCCCACGGCGCGTTCTATGCGCTGGGCGCGTATTTCGCCGTCAAGCTGGCCGACACGCTCGGGTTCGCCGGGGTGCTGGTCGTCTCGCCGCTGGCCGTTGCGCTGATCGGGCTCATCGTCGAGCGCTTGCTGTTCCGGCGCTTCTATCGCGAAGATCCCGCGCTCGGCCTGCTGCTGACATTCGGCCTGGCGCTGGTCGCCGAGCAGGCCCTGCGCTGGATCTTCGGCGCGGCACCGATCCCGTTTTCGATTCCGCCGGCACTCAAGGGGCAGGTGTTGGTCGGCGATTTCATCTATTCGAAGTACCGGCTGCTGATGCTCGTCATCGCGGCCGCGGCGGTCGCCGGCCTTTGGTTGCTGCTACGGCGCACGCCATTCGGGCGCGTCGTCCGCGCCGGCGTGCAAAACCCCGACATGGTCGCCGCGCTGGGCATTTCGCTTGCGCCGTACATGGCCAGCGTCGTCGCGCTGGCGGTGGCGCTGGCGGCGCTCGCAGGGGTGCTGCTGGCCCCGATTTCGGGCGTCCACCCGGCGATGGGGACCGATATTCTGACGGCGTCCTTCGTCGTCGTCGTCATCGGCGGACTGGGCTCCTTCTGGGGCGTGGTCTGGGCCGCGCTGATCGTCGGCGTCGTTCGCGGACTGACCGTGTATTTCTTTCCGCCCGCCGCCGAAGCATCGATGTACGTGCTGATGCTGCTGGTGCTGCTGTTCCGGCCGCGCGGCCTGTTCGGCGAGCGGATTCAGCGCTTCGAATGAGCCTGCTGCGCTCGCCGCTGGCAATCGCCGGGCTGGTATGCGCCGTATTGCCTTTCGCGCTGCTCGCCGGAGGCCTGACCTTGACCAGCGCGACCGACGTCGTGATTTTCGCGATCGCGTGCATGGCCCTCAACCTGCTGGTCGGCCACACCGGGCTGGTTTCGTTCGGGCACGGCGCATGGTTCGGTCTGGGCGCCTATGCGGCGGCGCTCGCCCAGCGGCATTGGTTTGCCGCATCGGTCGCCTGGCCGGCGCTGTTTGCGCTTGGCTTCCTGCTCGTCGCTTCGGTGCTCGTCGGCTTTCTGGTGCTGCGCCGCCGCGGCGTTTACTTTTCGCTGCTGACGCTCGCGTTCTCGGCGCTGACGTATGCGGTGGCGTTTCGCTGGACAGCATTCACCGGCGGGGAGAATGGCCTGGGTGGTGTCACTCGCGCGATCTGGCTCGGCGTCGATCTGGAGAACCCCTGGGTCTTTTACGCCATCGTCGCTGCGTTCGGCCTGCTCGTCGTTCATGCGCTGGCGCGCTTTCATGCGTCTCCGATCGGCAGCGTGCTGCTTGCCATTCGCGAGAACGAGCAGCGCGCGCAGTTCATCGGTTATGCGACGCAGCGCTACAAGCAGATCGCCTACGCTGCTTCGGCGACGCTGACCGGCTTTGCCGGCATCCTTTTCGCGTTTCACCATCGCTTTGCATCGGCCGATCCGACCTCGATTTCCTCGTCGGGCGAGTTGCTGGCGATGGTGATCATCGGGGGCATGCGGAGCCTTCTCGGACCCGCGCTCGGGGCGCTGTTCTATATTCTGTTTCGCGAATATCTGTCGATCTGGACCGCGAACTGGCTGCTGTTTTTCGGTCTGTTGTTCGTTGCATTCGTCGTCTTCTCACCGACTGGGCTGGTGGGCGTGTGGCGGCGCCTGACGACGCCGCTGCGGCCTCGGGTCGTCGAGGCCGCCGCCATGGCGGGCCGCGCGATCGAACACGGGCTGCCGCTGCCGGCGTTTCTCCTGCCGGCGGCGCGGCCGGCGGGGACGCTTCTCGAAGCGCGGGGGCTGGCGAAGGCATTCGGGGGCATCCGTGCCGTCGAAGAAGCGAGCCTCGCGGTGGCCGATCGCACGCTGCATGCGCTGATCGGGCCCAACGGTGCCGGCAAGACCACGCTGTTCAATCTGGTTTCCGGCATGTTCATCCCCGATCGGGGCCGGGTCGTCCTCGACGGCCGCGATATCACCGGCGAAGCCCCGCACCGCATTGTCGCGGCAGGGCTGGCGCGATCGTTTCAGATCACCAATCTGTTTCCGGCGCTTTCGGTTGCAGAAAACCTGCGGCTCGCCGTGCAGGCGCGCGATCGGTCCCATTTCGACGGCTGGACGCCGACGGCGGCGATCGAGCCAGTGCTTGAGCGCACGCGTGAGCTGATCGGTTTTCTCGGCCTCACCGGCATCGACCAGGCCGAAGCCGGCGCGCTTTCCTACGGTGGCCAGCGGCTGCTCGACATGGGCTTGGCTCTCGCCTCGGCGCCGCGCGCGCTGCTGCTCGACGAGCCGCTCGCTGGCCTCGCCGCCGCGGAACGCGAGCGCGTCGCGAGCCTCGTCAAGCGAATTTCGCGCGACATTCCTGTGCTGCTGGTCGAGCACGACATCGATCGCGTCTTCGCCCTGGCCGATCGGGTGACGGTGATGAATGAGGGCCGCGTTCTGGTCGACGGCACCGCCGACGATGCCCGCAACAGCCGTGCGGTGCAGGAGATCTACATCGGCGCCGGCACCGCGGCGCTGGTCGCCGGAGCTCAGAGCCACGCCGGCCGCGGCACGGGCCCGGAATTGCTGAGGCTGGACCTGGTCGACGCCTACTACGGCAAGAGCCATATCCTGCAGCGCGCGTCGCTGGTCGCCCACGAGCAGGAAATCGTCGCCTTGCTGGGCCGCAACGGCGCCGGCAAGTCGACGCTGCTGAAAACGATCATAGGGATCGTTCGCGCGGACGGCGGCAGCATCCGGCTCGGCGGCGAGGAGCTTGCCGGGCGCCCGGCGGCGGCAATCGCGCGGATGGGCGTAGGCTACGTGCCACAGGGACGGGGCCTGTTCGCCGGGATGAGCGTGCGCGACAACCTGGAGCTGGGACGGCTCAGGCGCGCAAAAAGCGCAGGGCTGGCGTGGAGCGAAGACAAGATCCTCGAATTCTTCCCGCGGCTGCAATCGCGGCTCGACACGCCCGCCGATTTCCTCTCCGGCGGCGAGCAGCAAATGGTGGCGGTCGCGCGGGCGCTGTCGGGCCATGTTCGCGTGCTGCTGCTGGACGAGCCGTTCGAAGGCCTCGCGCCGGCGGTCATCGAGGAGCTTTTCGAGGTCTTCGACAAGTTGCGAAGCGAGGTGACGATCATCATCGTCGAGCATAATCTCGACCTCGTTCTGGCGCTGGCGAACCAAGCCTACGTGCTCGAGCGCGGCAGCGTAGTCTACGAAGGCGCCGCCTCGGAGCTGCGCGAAAATGTCGACCTGCGGCGCCGTGTTCTGTGGATGTGAGGCGATGGACAAGACGATAGCAGTCATCGGCGCCGGCCTTATCGGCCGCGCCTGGGCAATGGTCTTTGCGCGGGCAGGGTGGCGCGTCCGCCTGACCGACAGCGATGCGGACCAGCTCGCCCGCGCCCGCGCCTATGTCGCGGCGAGCCTGGACGAGCAGCAACAATACGGCCTCGTCGCCGACTCCGGCGGCGCGCTCGCGCGCATCGAACTCGCCGCGGGCATCGAGTCGGCGATCGCGGACGCCGACTGGGTACAGGAGAATCTCCCGGAGAAGGTGGAGCTCAAGCGCGACGTCTTCGAGCTGCTGGACCGGCACGCGCGACCCGACGCCGTGCTCGCCAGCTCGACCTCCGCCATTCCCGCATCGCGCTTCACCGAGGGCCTCGCCGGGCGCGCGCGCTGTCTGGTCGCGCATCCGGTCAATCCGCCGCACCTGGTGCCGATTGTCGAGCTGTGCGGCGCGCCTTGGACGGCGCCGGCGACGATAGCGCGCGCGAAACAGATATTCGTTTCGGTCGGGCAGGCGCCGATCGTCGTGCGGCGCGAACTCGACGGCTTCGTCCTCAATCGCCTTCAGGGCGCGCTGTTGTCGGAGGCGATGCGTCTGGTAGGCGAGGGCTATGTTTCGGCCGATGATCTCGACATGACCGTTCGCGACGGGCTGGGTCTGCGCTGGTCGTTTCTCGGCCCGATGGCGACGATCGAGCTGAACGCGCCGGGCGGCGTGGCCGATTACTGCGCGCGCTATGGCGATTTCTTCCGCCGCCTCGCCGCCGAGCCGGCGGGCCCGCAAGTATGGGAAGCGGACAACGCAGCGCGTGTGGCCAATGCGCTGGGCGCGCCGCGATCGGACGAGGCAAGGGAAGCCAGGACCCGCTGGCGCGATCGCCGCTTGATGGCACTGGTCGGGCACAAGCGCGAGCAGCCGGATTTCGACTGAGGAGACAGCGATGGCAGCCAGCCAGGCCCGTAGCGTGATCATCACCTGCGCGATTACCGGATCGATCCATACGCCGTCGATGTCGCCCTATCTGCCGGTGACGCCGCAGGAAATCGCCGACGCGGCGGTCGGCGCGGCGGAGGCCGGGGCGGCGATCGTCCATTTGCACGCGCGCGACCCGGTCGACGGGCATCCGACGCAGGACCCGCAGTACTTCCGGACGTTCGCCGCCGACATTGCCCGGCGCAGCGACGTCGTCATCAATTTCACCACCGGCGGCGCAGCGACGATGACGATCGAGGAACGGCTGCAGCCGGCGTTGCAGCTCAAGCCCGAAGTCGCTTCGCTCAACATGGGATCGATGAACTTCGGCCTTTTTCCGATGCTGAAGCGCTTCTCCACGTTCAAATTCGCCTGGGAGCGCACCTATCTGGCGACGTCCGACGAGCGCGTGTTCAGGAACACGTTCAAGGACATCGAATACATCCTGACCTCGTGTGCCAACAACGGCACGCGGTTCGAGATCGAGTGCTACGACATCGGGCACCTGTACACGGCGGCGCACTTCTTCGATCGCGGCATCGTCAAGCCGCCGCTGTTCATCCAGAGCGTGTTCGGCATTCTGGGCGGTATCGGCGCGCATCCGGACGACGTCGCGCACATGAAGCGCACCGCTGACCGTCTGTTCGGGGACCAGTATCGCTGGAGCGTACTCGGCGCCGGACGCAATCAGCTGCCGGTCGCCGCGATGTCCGCGGCGATGGGCGGCAACGTTCGTGTCGGCCTCGAGGATAGCCTTTGGCTCGGGCCCGGCAAGCTCGCCGAATCGAATGCGGCACAAGTGCGGGCCGCGCGGGCGATGATAGAAGCCTTGGGCTTGCGCATCGCGACGCCGGACGAGGCACGCGAGATACTGAAACTCAAGGGCAAGGCGGCCGTGGCGTTCTAAGGCGCGACCTTCAGGCGGCCACCTTGATCGCGGCGAGCGACGCCGCTGCGCCGGGCGCCGCGCCGCGAAAGCGCGCGACCAGTTCGGTTTCCTTCGCCTTCGCCACCTTCAGATGGCGGTCCTTGACGTGGCCGTAGCCGCGAATGTGCTCGGGGATGCTGGCGAGCTCGACCGCAATAGCGTGATTGTGCGCCGCCAGCCGCGGCAGGAGCTCGTCGATCAGCGCCTCGTAATCGGTGATCAGCCGGCGCTCGGTTCGCCGTTCCTGCGTCTTGCCGAACACGTCGAGCGCCGTACCGCGCAGCCATTTCATCTTCGCCAGAACGCCGAATGCCGTCATCATCCAAGGTCCGTAAGTGCTTTTCTTTGCTTCGCCAGTGATCGGATCGGGCTTGTTCGACAGCGGCGGCGCAAGGTGGAACGTGAGCTTGTAATCGCCTTCGAACTGCGCGGCGACGCGTTTGGCGAAGTCGCCATCGGTATACAGCCGCGCAACCTCGTACTCGTCCTTGATCGCCAGCAGCTTGAAGTAATAGCGCGCGACCGCTTCGGTCAGCGCCGTCTTGCCCGGCAGACGGGAGCTCTCGGCGGCGCGAACCTTGGCGACGAAGTCGGTGTAGCGCTTGGCGTACGCAGCGTCCTGGTAGCCGGTGAGGAACGCAGCGCGCCGCCCGATCATCTCATCGACCGATTCCGACAAACGAAGCGAATCGGGCTTTGCAGCCGTAGGCACGGCCGCCGCCGCCACCCGCGCCGGATCGACGGCGGCAAGGCGGCCCCAGCGGAAGCTCTGCTTGTTCGATTCGACCGCGGCGCCGTTCAATTCGATCGCGCGCACGATCGCGTCCTCGCCGAGCGGAATCAGGCCGCGCTGATAGGCGAAGCCGACCATGAACAGGTTGGTCGCGATCGAGTCGCCCATCAGGCCCGTCGCGAG
>JBDTXW010000138.1:0-7479 GCA_040005975.1 Betaproteobacteria bacterium
GACCGCCAGCCGGAGTTCACGCAGATCGACGTCGAGACTTCATTCCTGGACGAGCTCGAGATTCGCGGCCTGATGGAAGGGCTGGTGCGCGCGATGTTCAAGGAAACGCTCGGTGTCGAGTTGGCACATCCGTTTCCGGTGATGACCTACGCCGATGCGATGCGCGACTACGGATCGGACAAGCCCGACTTGCGCATCCCGCTCAAGCTGACCGAGTTGACCGACCTGATGAAGACCGTCGACTTCAAGGTCTTCCGAAGCGCTGCGGATCTGCCGAACGGACGCGTCGCCGCGTTGTGCGTTCCCGGCGGTGGAACGTTGTCGCGCAAGGAGATCGACGACTACACCTCGTTCGCCGCCGTCTACGGTGCCAAGGGCCTCGCCTATATCAAGGTCAACGATGCCGCGCAGCCCAACGAGCAGGGTCTGCAATCGCCGATCGTGAAGTTCCTGGGCGGGGACGCGCTGGCCGAAATACTTCGCCGCAGCGGCGCCGCCAGCGGCGATCTGATTTTCTTCGGCGCCGACCGCGAAAAGGTTGTCTGCGACGCACTCGGTGCGCTGCGGGCGAAAGTCGGTCACGAGCGCGGCTTTGCTACGGCCGGCTGGCGGCCGTTGTGGGTCGTCGATTTTCCGATGTTCGAATTCAACGACGAGTCCCGGACCTGGGGAGCGCGGCACCATCCGTTCACCGCGCCGAAGGACGGTCACGAGGACTTGTTCCAGACCGATCCGGGCGGCGCGATCGCCAAGGCGTACGACGTCGTGCTCAACGGCTGGGAAATCGGTGGCGGCTCGGTCCGCATCCACCGGCCCGAAGTGCAGGCCAAGGTGTTCAGCGCGCTCGGCATCAGCGTCGAGGATCAGCGGAAGAAATTCGGCTTCCTGCTCGACGCGCTGCACTATGGCGCGCCGCCGCACGGGGGCATCGCGTTCGGCGTCGACCGGATGACCGCGATGATGGCCGGCGTCGACCAGATCCGTGATGTCATCGCGTTCCCCAAGACGCAACGCGGCCAGGACCTGCTCGTCGACGCGCCGTCGCCCGTGACCGAAGAGCAATTGCGCGAGTTGCATATCCGCATCCGCGCCAGCGACGCGGCGAAGAACACCTAGCCTTCCAGCAACGGGAGCCGCTCGAGCCGGCGCATGATCGCGAGCAGTTGTCGCCGCGTTCGGCGGCGCCGCTTTCGCGAAGAGTCAGAATGTGGGCGATACCGTCCATCGATAGCACCATGATAAGTTGCCTCACGGTGACCCGCGAAGCGCGTTTTGCGAGCCTCGAGCGGGCGGTCGCCGATTTCGTCCGGCGGACCTGGGCCGAGCGCAATTCGCGGCGATGCGCGTCGAGAACAGCGAATTCTGCTTTCTCAGCGACCAGCTGCATCTTTTCACTGCGGATCGGACGATGTACTGGGACGACTTGAACCTCGAAGTCCATCCGCTCAACCTGGTGCAAGGGACGCTGCTTGGCAGCAAGGCGGCGTTGGGACGCTATCGGCCGCTCGCGCGCGGCGAGGACACGCCGTTAGTCCTGGACTTGCTGCGCCGCGACTGCCGGATCACGCGGCTGCGTGAGCATGGCTATCTGTACGTGTACGTCTTCGATGGCAAGAATGCCTGGGATTACCGGCATCACGCGACGATCAGTGCCTAGAAGCGCATTCGCGGCGCGCGCCTGTTGTCGCTCGAACCGACGCTTCGCGCAAGGCTCGCTGAATACAATCCGCCGGTCGGGCATTTCATCATGCCTTACGAGGGCGGTGAACTGGTGTTTTAGGGGTCAAAAGCCCGTAAAGCGCTCAAGCCTGCGCCTTGGCCGGATCGTGTTCGCCACGAAGTACATCGGCCTCCAAGTCCGTGGCGCATTGCGATCCGGACAGCTTGACCAAAAAGCTGACGCCTTGTCCGGACGTTGAGGCTGATGACGTTTGTCGGCCTGCGAAGACCGTCTCGCGGTTACACCTCGGTGTTATCGACAATTTGAGCGGTACGTCTTCACTTTTAGTTTATTACGATGTCATAATTGTCACGGTGGCACCAAGTCCGCCGCTGTACGTTGCCCGAGTCCAGCAATACCGCGAAGGCCGCTGTTCCGCTTGACCCGTGCTCCGCCGGAGTGGCACGACCCCGACGTACGGGCACCCTGCCACGCTCTTGCAACGCTTGCGCAATAAATCTCGAACGGTTACCCATGACTCTTACACGTCGCGAACTCATGCGCCGCCTGTCCGCCCTTTCCGGTGCCGGCATGGTAGGCCTTCTCCCCACACGAGTGCTGTCCGCTACCGGCAACGAAACTATCAGCACATCAGATTTCAGCCTCGATGCGACATCGGTGCCCGACGCGTCGATCCTAGGGCTGACAACGCCTCCCGCGCCGCCACCCGTGCTTTGGGATGGTGCGAGCGGCGTCAGCAAGGAATTCTTCAACTATGGCGCGCGATTGCCGTGGCTAAACATCGGCGGGGATTGGAGCGATGCGGCGCAGGTTCCGCAGGGCTCGTCCCGCTATGCAACGATTACGTTCGCGACTGCAGGTCCTGCGACAGCGACGATCACACCGTTGGTACAACGGTGGTACACGAATGGCAATACCGGCGCGTACCTGAAGTGCACCGCCAATGCCGCCTATGTCGCGACCCGCGCCAACAGCGACGTGGCGTTACGTCCGGTCGTGGCGCTTACTTTGAGCGATTCGACGACGGCCCAGCTCATCTGCTCGGCCAGCACCGTCGCCAACCTGACGACCTCGTATCCGCTGACCGGCGAGACGCTGGCCGTGCAGACGACCTCGTCGATGCTGCTGCAGTTCACTCTGCCGCCTCTCGGCACGCGAAGCATCGTGAATGCGGTCCTGACGCTCAACGCGACCAAGATTTACGGCACGACGACGTTGACGGTGTTCGAGCTGCGTCCACCGAAGTTCTTCGCAGGCGGTACTCCGGTAGTCGGCATCGCCGACCGATACGACCACGACCAAGGGCTCGCAAGCGATGGGCAAGTGTACTTCGCGACGCAGTTCGATGAAACAGATTGGCAGGCCAGGTTGTTCCCTATGGGCTTGCTCGCGAGCGATGCGGTTGTCGTCGTCGACGACGAGCTGGACACGCCGGCGCTCGCCGTGAAATACCACATTGGCGAGACCTCTCCATGCTATCTCGATCACATGTGGAGTCAGAAGGTACCCGGGGTCCCGGCCACGAACGCCGCGGGGACGCTGAAGATCTACGAGCAGATCGCGGTCACCCAGTACGATACGCTCAACAATCAGGACTGCCCAAGCGAAGTCTATTTTCGCTACTACCTCAAGCTGAACGACGATTACCAATGCGACGTCGATGGCAAGAAACTTCCGGGATTCGCCGGACGGTACGGCTTCTGGAACTGGTCCGGCGCGAACAAGGGCTACTACCAGGTCGTCAACGGAAATGGCGGATCGCCGACGAAGGGCACGAAGGTCCTCAACAGCGCCTATCCTGGGGGCTTCTACTATTCCGGCTGGTCGATGCGTCACCTTGCATGGGTGGGACCGAGCGATGCCAACCCGTACGGCGATCGCGTCATCGCGGCTACTTACGCGTACCACGCTGCGATGACCGGCTTCTACGGCGACACGTGGCGGTGGGGCACGCCGTCGACGGGCTGGATCAATTATGAGCCGGAGCGCTGGTACTGCATCGAGCAATACGTGAAGATGAACACGCTGAGCGGGCCCTTCGATTCGCTGGGCAACGGCGTCGGCAATCCCGACGGTATCCTTCGCGGCTGGGTCGACGGCGTAATGGTGTTCGAGAAGAAGGACATCGCATTTCGCAAGCATCCTGCGATTCGTGTCGACGAGATCTGGCTCGACCACTATCACGGTGGAACGATCCCTGCGGAGGCCGAGCACGGGTTCGAGATGGCGAATCTCGTCGTCGCGTCCGCATACATCGGGCCGATGCGCGGCGTATCGACCGGCGGCTCAGAGGACCAGGTCACGACGACACCACTATGGCTGCAATCGAAACCGATCAATCAGTGGATCGCTGTCCCCGGGACAGACCTCATCGCATCGACGTGTGCGGCGCAGGCTGCGGCCGGACTCACCGATGGCCTATGCCGCAACATCGGCTACGGTGATCCGCGACGCGGCATCATGGCCTATAGCGGCGGCGCGTTGAAAAAGTCCGGCAGCGAGATGCTGATCTTCGGCGGCGGCGCTGGGAAGGCGTGGGCAGACAGCGACGTTCGCGGACTGCGACTGGAAGATGACGCGCCGACATGGCGCACGCTGGTCAACCCGGCATCGGTGTCTGTCGTACCGCCTGCTACAGCGTCGGCGCAGCCATACATGCTCGACGGCGTTACGCCCAGCGCGCGGCACAGCTACTGGCAGCCGCAGTTCATCGATGCGACCGACACATTCATGGCGTTCGGTTGCGTCAACACCTGGAGCGGCAGCAGTGGACAGTTTTACGTCGTCGACTCCGTGCCCATGGCCTCGGGACGGTGGGCTGCGCCCGGCACGCATCCGCCGGTACCCGTCCGGCGCGGATGGGACGGCAACTGGGCGTGCAAACATGCCGTCACCGAGGACGTCTACGTGTCGGGCGGAAACGGTGTCAGCAAGTGGAGCCGCGCGTCGAACAGTTGGTCTACCGTCTGGCAAACGACCCGGACCGACGCGGACCGCGCAACCGCCGCGATCGATCCAAGAGGCAGTGGAATTCTGCTGCGGATCGGCAGTTTTGGCGCGCCGAACGTTCCGGTTGCGATCGATCTCGGGACTGGCGCCGCGACCGTTGCGACATTCAGTGGACCGTACGCGACTGCCGTGAACGTCGGGGGTTACTACGCCGCTGGGCTCGTGTTCGATTCGGTGCTGAATAAATTCCTACTGTTCCAGGATGACGGGTTTCTCTATACGATCACCAAGGTGTCCTTGGGCAATTGGACGGTTGATCGACTGGCACTGAGCGGTTCGTCGCCTGCGGCGATGCACTCGGCCAGCGTCGGGTACCCGGCGATCTGGGGGCGGATGCAGTACGTGCCGAATCTGAAGGGCGTCTGCATCATCCAGGCATACGACCGGCCGGCGTATTTCGTGAAGACAGCGTAGAGGCCACGGCGCCGGTGACCCCCCGGCGCCGCCCGAGGCATCAGTAAGCGCGCTAGCCGAGGAACTGCCTTGCGATCATGTTGTAGGTCGTGTCCTCGGAGCGGATGAACGCCTCGGTCAGCAGACCGGCGTGAAAGTCGGTGAAATCCGTCCGACCCTCGCTCCACCATAAATGCGCCCAGAGGTGCCTGCTGTAGATGTCGGTATAGTCCGGATCGAAAGCGCTGAGCAAGGCGTGCAAGCCCTCGCGCGTGAATGCATGTCGGCAGAAGAACCGCTGCGGCACGACGTGCAGCGCCGAGGGCATCTCGCCCCATAGACGAGCGGCTTCCCGGGTCGAGTGGCGATCCCAGCTCCCGTCATAGACTTCGCGCATCCGCTCGAGCCAGCGCGCCGCGAACGCCGCGTTGGGGCGGCTCATGATCATAAGCGCCGATCTCGTTCTGGCCTCGCCGCGGTGCGCGATTCTATTGATCCATGTATGCGCCAGTCAAGCGGCGACCACGCGGGTCACGGTCGTTCCGGCATTTCCGACCGGCGTTACAATGTGTCGATGGGTACGCGTTCGCACCCGGATATGAGGCTCGCAGCGATGCTGGTGATCGTCGCGCTCGGCGCGGCTGTCGCCATGCCGCGCGCCGCCGCGAGGTCGCCTTATTCGGCCGGGGAGATCCGCATCGACGCGCTGCCTGCTGAAGGGCGTGCGGCGCTCGAACGTATCCGCAGCGGCGGTCCCCTGCCCTACGAGCGCGACGGCGTCGTATTCGGCAATCGCGAGCTCTCGCTGCCCGCGAAACCGCGCGGGTATTACCACGAATACACGGTGAAAACGCCGGGGGTGCGCACCCGAGGCGCGCGTCGCATCGTGTGTGGCGGCGCGATCGACTCGACGGCGGAATGCTATTATTCTGACGACCACTACCGCTCGTTCAAGAGAATAAGGCAATGAAGCTTCCTGAACTTTCCGCGGCTGCCGAAGCCGGGATGCGCGAATGGTCGGGCGCGCCGGACGCCGTCAAGACCGCCGCCGCCGCGGCGAAGCTTAAGTTCTGCTCGCTCGACCTGCATGGCATCGACAGCAAGGCGGCGTTATTGACCGCACTGGGCAAGTGCCTGAAACTGCCCGAGCATTTCGGCAACAACTGGGACGCACTCGCCGACTGCCTCGAGGACAGCGACTGGCTCGGCGGTCACGGCATCGCGATCGTTGTGCGCCACGCCGCGGCCTACCGCAAAGCGCATGCCGCCGACTGGGAGACGCTGTCGGACACTCTCAGCGAGGCCGCCGAGTACTGGCAGGAGCGGCACAAGCCGTTCTGGGTATTCGTCAGCTAGCCGACCCGCCCACGCGGCAGCAAGCTCGATCGGGCGCGTTAGTTTGCCGCACAAGATTCCGGTGTCGACGCTGGTCCTGGTCCACACGCCGGATCTTCGGGTGCTGCTGCTCGAGCGGGCGGACTTTCCGGACCACTGGCAGTCGGTGACCGGCAGCCAGGAGCCGGGCGAAACGCTGGCGGCGACCGCAGCGCGGGAACTGCAGGAAGAAACCGCGATCGATGCGCAACGTTACGGCGGAGTCTGCGACTGGAACCTCTCCAACGTCTACGAGATCTACCCGCAATGGCGCCTTCGCTATCCGGAGGGAACGACGCACAATACCGAGCACGTATTCTCGCTGCAGGTGCCCGAACCGGTGCCGGTGGCACTGAACCCGCGCGAGCATCTGGCGCACGCGTGGCTGCCGTGGTCCGAAGCCGCACGCAAGTGTTTCTCGTGGTCGAACCGCGCGGCCATCGAGCTGCTGCCGCACCGGCTCGCCGAAAGCGCAAGGAGAACCTGATGATCCCGCTCACTCTGCAGATGCGTGCATGGCGTGCCGCCGCGGTTGGCGTCCTTGCCGCGGCCGGGGCGACGGCCGGTCCCGCCGGTGCGCAGTTGCCTGCGGTGCCGGCGCAACCGATCGTCACCGTCTCGGCGTCCGCCACGGCAACGATAGGCAACGACCGCTTGCAGGCGTGGTTGCGCGCGGAAGCCGAAAACCCCAGCCCGGCCGCCGCGGCGAGCCAGGTCAACGCCATCGTCGCCAAGGCGCTCGCCAGCGCGCGCTCTTATCCAGCCGTCAAGCTCGCGACCACCGGCTACTCCACCCAGCAGACCACCGAAAAGGGCAAGGCCAGCCGATGGCGCGTCGCGCAGACGGTCAGCTTGGATTCGGCCGATTTCACCGCCGCGGCTACGTTGATCACCAAGCTGCAGGACGAGGATGGACTTCTACTGTCAAGCATGGGCTTTTCGCTCGCCGACAAGACACGGCGCGACGCCGAAGACGGCGTTACCCGCCAAGCCATCCGCAGCTGGCAAGCGCGCGCCGAGCA
>JBDTXW010000139.1:0-7478 GCA_040005975.1 Betaproteobacteria bacterium
TTCTGCGGCATCGGCCGCAAGCGCCTGCTCAACATCCTGCAGCGGCGCTGCGAGGCGCTCGGCGTGCAACTGGTGTTCGAGACCGACGTGCGCGACGAGTCGGCGCTGGCCGAGAGCGACCTGATCGTCGCCAGCGATGGCATCAACAGCACGCTGCGCTCACGCCACGCTCAGGTGTTCCAGCCGCAGATCGAGCGGCGGAAGTGCCGCTATATCTGGCTGGGAACGCCGCGCATCTTCGAAGCGTTCACGTTTGCCTTCGAAGAGACCGAATGGGGCTGGTTCCAGGCCCACGCCTATCGGTTCGACCGTGACACCAGCACGTTCATCGTTGAGACGCCGGAGGCGGCATGGCGCGCGGCCGGCATCGACCGCATGGGCGTCGAGGCATCGATCGCGTTCTGCGAGCGACTGTTCGCGCGCTACCTGGACGGCCGGCCGCTGCTGTCCAACGCCGGCCATGTCGCCGGATCACCGTGGATCAACTTTTTGCGCGTCGTCAACCAGACCTGGATCTGCGACACTGCGCCCGCGCCCATCGTGCTGCTGGGCGACGCCGCGCACAGCGCGCACTTCTCGGTCGGCTCGGGGACCAAGCTCGCGCTCGAGGATGCGATCGCGCTGGCCGGCGCGATCGCGCGAGGGTCGGACCTGGCGGCGGCCCTGGCCTCGTATCAGCGGGAGCGCGCGCTCGAGGTGCTCAAGATCCAGAACGCCGCGCGCAACTCGACCGAGTGGTTCGAGAACGTCGACCGCTACACGGGGCTGGAGGCCGAGCAGTTCGCCTACAGCCTCTTGACCCGCAGCCAGCGCATCTCGCACGAGAACTTGCGTCTGCGCGACCGCGACTATATTGCCGGGATCGAGCGTTGGTTTGCCGCGCGCCATCAGGCGCCGGCGGGTGAGCGACCGGCGCCGCCGATGTTCACGCCGTTCCGCTTGCGGGGCCTCACCTTGCTGAACCGGGTGGTCGTCTCGCCGATGGCGCAGTATTCCTGCGTCGACGGCACGCCCGACGACTACTATCTGGTCCACCTCGGCAGCCGGGCGATCGGCGGCGCGGGGCTCGTCTTCACCGAAATGACCTGCGTCTCGGCCGATGCGCGGATCTCGCCGGGCTGCGCCGGGATGTATCTGGAATCGCACCGCGTTGCGTGGCGCCGCATCGTCGACTACGTGCATGCACGAACGCCGGCGAAAATCGGCATGCAGCTCGGCCACGCGGGACCTAAAGGCTCGACCCAGCTCGGCTGGGAAGACGCCGACGAGCCGCTGCCCGCGGGCAACTGGCCGCTCTTCGCGCCCTCGCCGATGGCCTACGGCGCGCACAACCAGACGCCACGCACGATGACGCGGGACGACATGGATCGCGTCCAGGCCGATTTCCTGCGCGCGGCGCGCTGGGCCGCGGAATGCGGCTTCGACTGGCTGGAATTGCACTGCGCGCACGGCTATCTCTTGTCGGCGTTCATCTGCCCGCTAACCAACCGCCGCGACGACGCCTACGGCGGCAGCCTCGAGAACCGCTGCCGCTATCCGCTCGAGGTATTCCGCGCCATGCGCGCGGCCTGGCCCGAAGAGAGGCCGATGTCGGTGCGGATTTCGGCGCACGACTGGGCGCCGGGCGGCAACACGCCGGACGATGCGGTCGAGATTGCGCGCCTGTTCAAGTCGGCCGGCGCCGACCTGATCGACGTCTCGTCGGGGCAGACGACGCGCCAGGCCAAGCCGATTTACGGCCGCATGTACCAGACCCCGTTCGCCGACCGGATCCGCAACGAGGTCGACATCGCAACGATGGCGGTCGGCGCGATTTTCGAGCCTGACCACGTCAACAGCATCATCGCCGCCGGCCGCGCTGACCTGTGCGCGCTCGGACGGCCGCATCTTGCGGACCCGTACTGGACGCTGCACGCGGCGGCGCAGCTGGGCTACGCCGACATGCGCTGGCCGCAGCAATACCTGACCGCCAAGGCGCAGCTCGAGCGCAATCTCGCGCGCGCGGCGGAACTCGCGGCGGCGGAAAAGGCGGAAGCCAATGGTTGACGCGGCAAGGCGCAAACGCTGCTGCGGCAAACGCCGATCGACCTTGTCGGCGTCTGCGAAGTGACGACTGGATAGTGATGGACACGGTCAACGAGGTCGGCGTCGATCCGGAATCGCGCGTGCACGACGCGCACCACGACGCGCTGCGGCTCTGGCTGCGGCTGTTCACCTGCACGCAGCTCATCGAGCGCACGATTCGCGCGCGCCTGCGCCGCGACTTCAACACGACGCTTCCGCGCTTCGACCTGATGGCGCAGCTCGAGCGCCATCCGCAGGGGCTCAAGATGGGCGAATTGTCGCAGCGCCTGATGGTGACCGGCGGTAACGTCACCGGCATCACCGATCAGCTCGTGGCCGAGGGCCTGGTCGCGCGCCATCCGATTCCTGGCGATCGGCGTGCGTTCGCGGTGCGCCTGACGGTCAAGGGCAAGACGGGCTTCGACGCGATGGCGGCGGCGCACGAGCGATGGGTCATCGAGCTCCTGGCCGACGCGAGCGCGGCCGACCGTGGCGCGCTGTACGCACTCTTGGGGCGGGTGAAAAAGGCACTGCGTTCGGAGGAGAAGATGCGATGAGCAGCGATCATGGATTGCGCCCGTATGCGAACGTCGCGCCGCGGCACTTCCTCTGGCGGCTGGAAGCCGGCGTTGGCACGGTGACGCTGAATCGGCCGGAAAAGAAGAATCCGCTGACCTTCGATGCGTACGCGGAATTGCGCGACCACTTTCGCGGGCTGGCGTACGCGTCCGATGTCGATGCGCTCGTGATCTGTGGGGCGGGCGGCAATTTCTGCTCGGGGGGTGACGTGAACGAGATCATCGGTCCCTTGACCGCGATGCCCGTGACCGGACTGCTGGCGTTCACCCGCATGACCGGCGACCTGGTCAAGGCGATGCGCGCCTGCCCGCAGCCGATCGTGGCGGCGGTCGACGGCGTTTGCGCTGGCGCGGGTGCGATGATCGCGCTCGCGTCGGATCTGCGGCTTGGCACGCCGCAGTGCACGACGGCCTTCCTATTCACGCGCGTCGGGCTGGCCGGATGCGACATGGGTGCCTGCGCGCTGCTGCCGCGGACCATCGGCCAGGGCCGCGCCGCTGAGCTTCTGTACACCGGAAGGACGATGAGCGCCGACGAGGGGCTGAGCTGGGGCTTCTTCAACGCGTTGCACGCGGCCGGAAATCTGCAAGGAGCGGCGATGACGCTCGCGCGGTCGCTGGCGAGCGGACCGACCTTTGCCCACGCGGTGACCAAGAAGCTTCTGCATCAGGAATGGGCGATGGACCTGGACACCGCGATCGAGGCCGAAGCCCAAGCCCAGGCGCTATGCATGCAGACCGAGGACTTCCGGCGCGCGTATCGCGCATTCGTCGCGAAGCGGAAGCCGTCGTTCGAGGGGAATTGAGCTGGCGCCAATGAACCTCGACCACCTCGACTGGCCGTTCTTCGCCTCGGCGCATCGCAGCCTCGCCGCCGGCCTCGCGGGCTGGGCGGGAGCGCGCGCTACGACAGCGGCGGGTAACACCGATGTCGACGCTGCCTGCCGCGCCTGGGTGCGTGAACTGGGTGCAGCCGGGTGGCTCCGCTATTGCGTCCCCGCGGCGTACGGCGGCGCGCTCCCCGAGATCGATTCGCGCTCGCTTTGCATCGCTCGCGAGACGCTCGCCTATCACGATCCGCTGGCCGATTTCTCGTTTGCGATGCAGGGCCTGGGGAGCGGCGCGATCACGCTTGCCGGCAGCGACGCGCAGAAAGCGCGCTGGCTTCCCGGCGTCGCCCGGGGCGAGCTGATTGCGGCATTCGCGCTGTCGGAGCCCGGCGCCGGGTCGGACGCCGGCGCATTGACGACGCGGGCCCGCCGCGTCGACGGCGGATGGTCGCTAGCCGGCTGCAAGACCTGGGTATCCAACGGCGGCATCGCCGATTTCTACTGCGTGTTCGCGCGATCCGGGGAAACGAACGGTACGCGCGGGATTTCCTCGTTCGTCGTGCCGGCCGATGCGCCCGGACTGGTCGTCGCCGAGCGCATCGACGTCATCGCGCCGCATCCGCTGGCGCGCATCGAGTTGCGCGATTGCGGGTTGCCGGCGTCGGCGCTGCTCGGACCCGAAGGCGAGGGCTTCGCGCTGGCGATGCGGACGCTCGACATTTTTCGCGCCTCGGTCGGGGCCGCCGCGACCGGCATGGCGCGGCGCGGCCTCGACCTGGCGGTCGCTCACGCCGGATCGCGGCGCATGTTCGGGGCAGCGCTGGGCGATCGCGATCTCGCGCGCGCCGCATTGGGTGAACTGGCCACGCTGGTCGACGCGTCGGCGTTGCTGACGTACCGGGCCGCGTGGCGGCGCGACGTGCAGAAGCTCGCCACGACCAGGGAAGCCGCGATGGCCAAGATGGGCGCGACCGAGGCGGCGCAGCGGGTGATCGACGCCGCGCTGCAAATGCATGGCGGCGAAGGCGTCCGGCGCGACGCGCCGATCGAGCGGCTGTATCGCGAGATTCGCGCCTTGCGCATCTACGAGGGTGCGACCGAGTTGCAGAAGCTGATCATCGGCCGCGAGGCGCTGCGGCGCGGATGAAGTGTCGGCCAGGCGAATGAATTCGCGGCTTCGGCGCCGACAGGATCGGTTGTGCCGGATGCTGCCGGCGCACCGGACATGGGGCAAAGCATGAGATACACCGCTCACGTCGATACGTTCGCGCGCGACAACCTGCCACCGCGCGAGCAGTGGCCGCAGATGTTGCTGGACCTGCCGGAGCTGGCCTATCCGGAGCGTCTCAACTGTGCCACCGAGATCCTCGACGGCGCGGTGGCGCGCGGCTGGGGCAAGCGCACCGCGATCGTCGCGGCCAGCGGCCTCGCGTGGACTTACGACGAGCTGCTGGCCAACGCGAACCGCATTGCCGGCGTCCTCGCCGACGATCTCAGGCTCGTTCCGGGCAACCGCGTTCTGCTGCGCGGGGCCAACCATCCGATGCTGGCCGCGTGCTGGTTCGGCGTGATCAAGGCCGGCGGCATCGCCGTGGCGACGATGCCGCTGCTGCGCGCCAGGGAGTTGATCGACATCGTCAACAAGGCGCAGGTCTCGCATGCGCTTTGCGACGCCCGGCTGGCGGAGGAGCTGGTCGCGGCAAAAGCGCAGTGTCCGACGCTCGGACGCGTCGCCTGGTTCAACAGCGACGCGAGCGACGCCATCGAAGCGCGCATGCACGGCAAACCAGCGGCTCTCGCCGGCGCGCCGACGGCCGCCGAAGACGTCTGCCTGATCGCCTTTACGTCGGGCACCACCGGCCGGCCGAAGGGCACGATGCACCTGCACCGCGACGTGCTCGCGGCCTGCGATTGCTGGCCTCGGTCGACGCTCCGCGCCGGTGCGGACGACATATTCGGCGGCAGTCCGCCGCTTGCGTTCACCTTCGGGCTGGGCGGCCTGCTGCTGTTTCCTCTGCGCATCGGCGCGACCGCGCTGCTCTCGGAGAAAACCGGGCCCGAGGCACTGCTGGACGCCATCGAGGTACACCGGGTCAGCGTGCTTTTCACGGCGCCGACGTCGTACCGCTCGATGGCCGCGCTGGCGAGAAACTTCGACCTGGCGAGCCTCAGGAAATGCGTTTCCGCCGGCGAAGCGCTGCCGGCGGCTACGCGCCAGTTGTGGAAGGACGCGACCGGCATCGAAATCATCGACGGTATCGGCGCAACTGAAATGCTGCACATCTTCATATCGCACGACGAGGCGAACGTGAAGGCCGGCGCGACGGGTAAGCCGGTCCCCGGCTACCAGGCCTGCGTCATGGACGATGCGGGCCGGCCGGTGGCGCAGGGAAAAGTCGGCAGGCTCGCCGTCAAAGGCCCGACCGGCTGCAAGTATCTGGCCGACTCGCGCCAGCGCGAATACGTCAGGGACGGCTGGAACTACACCGGTGACGCCTACCTGATCGACGACGACGGGTTTTTCGTCTACCAGGCGCGTTCCGACGACATGATCATCAGCGCCGGCTACAACATCGCCGGACCGGAGGTCGAAGCCGCCCTCCTCCTGCACCCGGCGGTTGCCGAATGCGGCGTCGTCGGCGCGCCTGACGCCGATCGCGGCCAGGTGGTCAAGGCGTTCATCGTGCTCAAGCCCGGACGCCCTGGCGACGAAGCGATGACGCGCGAGCTGCAGGATTTCGTCAAGCGCGCCATCGCGCCTTACAAATATCCGCGCGCGATCGAATTCGTCGCCGACCTGCCGCGCACCGAAACCGGCAAGCTGCAACGCTTCCGCCTGCGGCAACACGAAAGCGCCAAAGCGCGGGAGCAGCCATGAGCGTGCGTCTCGATCAAACCATGCCTGCTGGAACGGCGATGCAGATCCTCCAGCCGCCGGGCTGGGCAAAGCCCCGCGGGTACGCCAACGGCGTCGCCGCGACCGGACGCATCGTCTGCGTCGGCGGCCAGGTCGGCTGGAACGGCCGCGGCGAGTTCGAGAGCGACGATTTCATCGTGCAGGCGCGCCAGGCGCTGGCCAATGTCGTCGCCGTGCTGGCCGAGGCGGGCGCTGAGCCGCGGCACGTGACTCGCATGAACTGGTATCTGCTCGACAAGCGCGAGTATATTGCCAGCTACCGCGAGCTCGGCAGAGTGTACCGGGAGATCATCGGCGACCACTATCCGGCGATGACTGCCGTCCAGGTGGTCGCGCTGATCGAGGACCGCGCGCGCGTCGAGATCGAGGCGACGGCGGTGATCCCCGACGCTGGCGTCGCCGACGCTGTCAAGCGATAATCGCAAGGCTGCGCGTGGTCGCAGTGCCGATTTCATCGGAACGAAGAATGAACGCCCCCGAACGTGCACGCTCGTCCCGGTCATCCAAGCCGATGTTCGTCTGGGACGATCCGCTGCTGCTCGCCGAGCAGCTTTCGGAGGACGAGCGCATGGTGCGTGACGCAGCCCATGCGTACGCGCAGGACAAGCTGATGCCTCGCGTCACCGAGGCGTTTCGCCACGAGCGGACCGATCCGGCGATTTTCCGCGAAATGGGCGAGCTGGGCTTGCTCGGCGCGACGCTGCCCGCCGAGTTCGGCGGCGCCGGCTTGAACTACGTCTGCTACGGCGCCATCACCCGCGAGATCGAGAGGGTCGATTCGGGATACCGGTCGATGCTGAGCGTACAAAGCTCGCTGGTGATGTATCCGATCTTCGCCTACGGCTCGGATGCGCAGCGCAGGAAATACCTGCCCAGGCTCGCGGGCGGCGAGTCGATCGGTTGCTTCGGCCTGACCGAGCCGAACCATGGGTCGGATCCCGGCTCGATGGTGACGCGCGCGAAATCCGCGCCCGGCGGCTACAGGCTCTCCGGCGCCAAGACATGGATTTCCAATTCGCCGATCGCCGACGTATTCATCGTCTGGGCCAAGACCGACGACGGCATCATTCGCGGCTTCATCCTCGACAA
>JBDTXW010000140.1:0-7429 GCA_040005975.1 Betaproteobacteria bacterium
TTGCTGGCGAGCTGGCTGCTGGTGTTCATGATCTTCGAGCGCGAGTATTCGACCGGCGTGTACCTGCTCGGGCAGGGCACCGAAGTCATCGGCTCGATGCTCGTTTCGCTTTGGGGCGCCGGAGCGATCGATCAGGTCGCCGCGCTGTCGCTGATCAATATCGCGCTGGTCGCCGCCGGTCTGGCAGCAGCCCTGCGCTTCGGAGTCCGACTCCATGAATAAGCCGGCCAGCAAGCTCGTCGTCGACGATCTGCATCTTAAATACGGCGACACCAAGATTCTCGAGGGTGTCTCGATGACATTGAACCCGGGCGAAGTGGTCGCGCTGCTTGGCGCCTCGGGCAGCGGCAAGACGACGCTGCTGCGCTCGGTGGCCGGGCTTGAACAACCGAGCCGCGGCCGAATCGCGATCGGTGACACCGTGCTCTACGATGCCGCCGCTGGCGTCGACATGCCGGTGGAAAAGCGCAACCTCGGCCTGGTCTTCCAGTCGTACGCGCTGTGGCCGCATCGGAGCGTCTTCGACAACATCGCCTACGGGCTGCGCCTGCGCGGCACGCCGGCAAGCGAAATCGACAGTCGCGTGAACCAGGCGCTGACCAATCTCGGTCTGGGTGCGCTCGCCACCCGGCTGCCGCATCAGCTTTCCGGCGGACAGCAGCAGCGCGTCGCGATAGCGCGCGCGTTGGTCTACAACCCGCCAGTCGTGCTGATGGACGAGCCGCTGTCCAACCTTGACGCCAAGCTGCGCGAGGAAGCGCGTGCCTGGCTGCGCGAGTTGATCGTGCGCCTTGGCCTGTCCGCCCTGGTGGTCACGCACGACCAGACGGAGGCCATGGCGATGTCGGACAAGATCCTGCTGCTCAATTCCGGCCGCATCGAGCAGCAAGGAACGCCCGAGGACTTGTACAACCGTCCGCAAACGCAGTTCACCGCCGAGTTCATGGGCAGCAACAACCACTTGTCCGGCACAGTGACGCAAATGACCGACGGCCACGCGCTTCTCGAGGGCGAAGGCTGGCGCCTGTGGGGCGCTGCGCGCGGGGCGCTGCGAACCGGCGACGCGGCGACCGGCATCATCCGACTGGAGCGGACCCGGATTGCCAACGCTGCGGGCGACAATCGCCTGCGCACCGAACTGGTGACCGGCATGTTCCTGGGCGATCGCAAGGAGAACTTGTTCAAGCTCGGCGCCGTGCGGCTGCGCTGCTACGGGACGCCGGTGTCAGAGGCCAGCGGCAGCGACTGCTATCTGGAGCTTCCGCAGGACGATCTCTGGGTCTTCGCCGCGCCCGCAGCAGCGGCGAGCTGACGCCGGCATTGCGCGCGCGGCGCATGCGGCAATGGCCAGGATCGACATCGCGGTGGCGTGGCTGGCGGGCGAGCGGGCGCGCGGCTCGCCGCTGCTGCTGCAATTGCTGCGCGCGATACGCGACCTGGGGTCGATCCAGCGCGCAAGCGCGGCGCTGGGCATTTCCTACCGCAACGGCTGGGGCCTGTTAGAGAGCTGGCGCACCGAGCTCGGCCGGCCGCTGATCGACAAGACCCGCGGACGGGGCACGCGCCTGACCGCTCTGGGCGAAGCGCTGTTGCGTTGCGACGATGAGGTCCGCACCGCGCTGGAGCCGCATTGCGCGAAACTGCGCGAGCGCCTCGATCGCCAGCTTGGGCTCGCGCCGGACGACCCCGGCCGGCTTACGATCAGCGCGAGTCACGACCTCGCGCTCGCCGCGGTACGCGATGCGATCACACTGGCAGGCCTCGTCCAACTCGACGTGCAATTTCGGGGCAGCATCGACAGCATCGAGGCGATGCTGGCCGATCGCTGTGAGCTCGCGGGCTTCCACGTCGATGGCAGCGGCGGCGCTGAGCTGGTTGCGCCCTATCGCAAGCTGCTGCACGCGCATAAGCACGCGATCATTCGCTTTGCCGAAAGACGCCAGGGCCTTTTGCTGCCGCGCGGAAATCCGCTGGGCATTGGCGCCTTGTCCGATCTGCCGGGCGGCCCGCGCCTGGTCAACCGGCAGCCGGGATCGGGGACGCGCCTGCTGTTCGACCGCCTGTTGCGGGCGCAGAAGCTCGATCCCGCCCGCATCACCGGCTATGACCAGGAGGAGTTCACTCATCTCGCCGTCGCGGCGACCATCGCTGCCGGGCAGGCCGACGTCGGTTTCGGCATCCAGGCCGCCGCCGCGCAATATCAGCTCGATTTCGTCCCGCTGGCAACCGAGCAATACTGCCTGGCGCTGCGCCGCGATCGCCTGCGCGACGTGCGCGTCGTCGCATTCATCGCCTACCTCGCCAGCCCGGCCTGCCGCGAGCTGATCGCTGCACTTCCCGGCTACCGCGCAACGCGGCCGGGCGAAGTCGGCGGCGTCGACGATGTCCTGCCGGCATCGCCGCCTGCTCCAAGCGGCGTCCGCACGCACCGCAGGAAGTCGCCGTCCTGACTGCGCGCGATACAAGGCGTACAATCGCCGCACTTTGGTCCTGCCGATCGCATTGCGGACGCGGGGCTTTGGCATGTTCCGGCCGGGCGGCGCGAGCCGCCCGTCCTTTTTTGTCCGGTGTACGCAATGACCGCAGTCGACCTCCTCGTCGCAGCCGTTCTCGGCCTCGTCGAGGGCCTGACCGAATTCCTTCCGGTGTCATCCACCGGCCACCTAATTGTCGCCGGCTCGCTGCTGAACTACACCGGCGAGCGCGCGAAGTTGTTCGAGATCGTGATCCAGGCCGGCGCCATCGTCGCCGTCTGCTGGGAATACCGCAGCAAGCTGCTCGCGGTTGCGCGCGGACTCGCGCGAGAGCGCGACGCGCAGCGGTTCGTGTTCAACCTGTTGATCGCTTTCCTGCCCGCCGCGATGCTGGGGCTCGCATTCGGCGGGGCGATCAAGGCGCATCTGTTCGCGCCGGTACCGGTCGCCGCAGCGTTCATCGCCGGCGCGCTGGTCATCCTCTGGGCGGAGCGGCGCCAGCGGAACAGGCCCGACAGCATCCGCATTCGCAGCGTCGATGAGTTGCGCTGGACCGACGCGCTGAAGATCGGCCTCGCCCAAGCCTTCGCGCTGATTCCGGGCACATCGCGCTCGGGGGCGACGATCATCGGCGGCATGCTGTTCGGCCTGTCGCGGCAGGCGGCCACCGAGTTTTCATTTTTCCTCGCGATCCCGACGCTGTTCGCCGCGACCGGCTACGAGTTCGTCAGGAACCGGCATCTGCTGGCGACCGGCGACCTGTCGATGATAGCCGTAGGCTTCGCCGTCGCGTTTGTCAGCGCCTTTTTTACCATTCGCGCTTTGCTGCGTTATGTCGCGCATCACGATTTCGTTCCGTTCGCCTGGTACCGGATTGCCTTCGGGCTCGTGATCCTCGGCACGGCGTATGCAGGGCTCGTGCATTGGGACTAGCTGGATCGCGCCGCGGCGGCGGCACCGACTTCATCGGCCCGGGGTTCGCCATCGTCGGCGTGCTCGGCTTCGCCTTCAAGGCGATCCTGATCAAGCTCGCCTATGCGTGGACGCCGATCGATCCGGTCACGCTCCTTGCGCTGCGCATGCTCTATTCGGCGCCGTTTTTTGCCCTGATGGCATGGTGGGCGACCCGGTCGCGCCGGGCGCAGCCGCTATCGCGCGACGACTGGTTCGCCATCGTCTGGCTCGGCTTCATCGGCTATTACCTCTCGAGTTTGCTCGACTTTTTCGGCCTGCAGTACGTCACCGCGGCGCTCGAACGGCTGATGCTCTACCTGTACCCGACGATCGTCGTCGTGCTGTCGGCGCTGTTCTTCAAACAGCGGATTACCGGCCGGATCGTCGTCGCCCTCGCCTTGTCCTACGCCGGGATCCTGCTGGTGTTCGCGCGCGATCTCGAGTTCGCCGGCGATCCCGGCGCGCTCTGGCTCGGCGGCGCGCTGGTGTTCGCGAGCTCGTTCTTGTACGCCTGCTATCTGGTCTGCGTCGGGCCGGTCATTGCACGGCTCGGCAGCCTGCGCTTTATCGCGCTGGCGATGCTGGCCTCTGCGCTATTCATTTTCGCGCATTTTCTTGTTACGCGTCCGCTGGCTGCATTGCTGGTGCCAACGCGGATCCATCTTCTGTCGCTGACGATGGCGGTTTTCTCGACGGTGCTGCCGACCTACCTGATTGCCGAAGCGATCAAGCGCATGGGCGCGAGTCGCACCTCGCTGCTGGGCTCGCTGGGGCCGCTGTTCACGATCTTCCTGGGTTCATGGCTACTCGATGAGCCGGTGCACTGGATCCAGCTTGCCGGCGCGGCATTGGTTCTCGCCGGCGTAGCCTTGGTCACACTGCGGCCGGCCAGCGCCTAGCCGCGCCTGCCGCGTCCTGCTGGCAATCGCGGCGGGCGAGGTGCGGCGGCGAGCCTTTAGAACTGCGGCGGCAGATCCTCGACCGGTGCGCTGGGCGCGCGAAACTGCGACGGAAAATACGCAAATTCGTCGGCTGAAGGCGCCGCCTTCACTTCGGCTGACGCCCTGTCCTGATCGATCAAGTGGGCCGCCTCAACGGTGGTAACTGCGCCGGCCGGCGAGAACAATGTCGGACGCTCGGTCGCGACCACTAGAAGGCCGAGTAGAACGAGCATCACGCCCACCTTCAGCGACGTGGCGATTCGGCGCATGACTGGTTCCGAACTATGCAGAGTAGACATTGCGAACTCCTTGCGCGATGCGTGTTGCTGCGGCGTTGCACCCACCTGCGACTTCGCCGCTTCACCGGCGGCGAACCATTCGTCACCGGATGAGCAAATCGTAGTCGACAACGGCGCGCGGCGCGGCGGCGGGTTCGTCGCAAAAAACGCGCAAAATTCACGCTGCCGCCGTCGAATTCGACGGCCGTCAAACGCAAAACAGGGAGCGAGCGCGACTACCGAGCGACGGCGCCGTGCCCGCGGCAGGAGTTCGTGCGGTAAAGCGGAAAGTTGCGATCGCGTTTCGCCCGAAAGCTGCAAGGCGGATGCGCGTACTGCGAGCCTACCAGGCGGTCGGCGGTTTTTTCAGAATCGTGATTCTTTTGTCGGCGATGCTGAGGTAGCCGCCGGTCACCAGGTCCTTGAGCAGGCGGCTGATCATGTCGCGCGACGCACCGACTCGTTCGGCGATGTCCTGCTGGGTTAGCTTTTCCGGCACGATCATCGCGCCGTCGCGCTCGACGGCCAGCGTGGTGATCAGGCGAACGAGCCGGCCGTAGACGTCGGTCAGCGCGAGGCTCTTGACGTTCTCTGTGGTGACGCGGACGCGCTTGATCAGCTTGTCGATCAGGTTCAGCGCGAAGTCGGGGTGCGCGAGCAGGAATTCGCGAACGCTCGCGCGATTGACGATCGCGCAGGTCGTCGGCTCGACCGTCATGACCGACGCCGAGCGGGGGCTGCCGTCGAGCGACATTTCGCCGACGTACTCCCCCGGGCCGAAAAAACTGAGCACAATTTCGCGACCCGCTTCGTTGCTGGCAAAAACCTTGATCCTGCCGGACATCACGATGAAAAGGGAATCGGCGGTGTCGCCCTCATTGATCAGAATCGCGTTCTTGGGAAAATTGCGCACCACGCCGGTGGCGGCGATGGCGCGCAGCGTCTGCTCGGGCAGCGGCGCCAGCGGGTCGCCGGGCGATGTCGTCCTGATCATGTCGCGATCCATGCTTTTAGCGCTCATCGTAGCATGCGGCCGCTTTCGCCGACCGGAACGCTACACTCGATTGCCGGCCACGCCGGTGCGCTTGCCCACCTGCCCGCCAGCCATCTGCGCCACACATTTCGCGTCGGCGCGACGTCCGATGCGATGCGCTAATCGTACTTGCGGATATCGTCGATCACCTTGCCGTCGTTGGCGAGCTCGCCGGGCGTACGCAACGCGAACTCGCCGCGCAGCTTGGTGACATCGCGCATCGACGCGACGATGGCGTCGGAGTCCAGCGTCGCCCCCGGTGCGGTTTCGACGTGCAGCGTCATCCTGTCTTTCCCACCCGGATTGTCGACCACGAGGCGGGCGCGCACGATGCCCGGATGGCGCCGCGCGATCTCGGCGACCTGCGATGGGTGGACGAACAGGCCCTTCACCTTGGTCGCCTGGTCGGCGCGGCCCAGCCACCCGCGAATGCGCATATTGGTGCGCCCGCACGGCGATGCGCCGGGAAGCACCGCCGACAGATCACCGGTACCGAAGCGTACCAACGGGTAGTCGTGGTTATAAAGCGGCGTGGCGACGACTTCGCCCACTTCGCCAGGCGCGACGGGCTCGCCGGTTCCGGGCCGAACGATTTCGACCAGCACGCCCTCGTCGACGACAAGCCCTTCGCGGGCGACCGATTCGTAGGCGAGCGAACCTAAATCCGCGCTCGCATAGACCTGATACGCCTCGATGCCGCGCAAGCGCAGCGCATCACGCAGCGCAGCCGGGAACGCTTCACCCGAAACCAACGCCATGCGCAGCGCAGGCAGGCGCACGCCCAGCTCATCGGCCTTATCGAGAATGATTTTCAGGAACGATGGCGTGCCCACGTAGCCGTCGGGCTTGAGCTCCGCCATCGCCTGCACCTGCTGCTCGGTCTGCCCGGTTCCGCCGGGAAATACCGTGCAGCCGAGCGCGCGGAGCCCCGTGTCGAGCATCGAGCCCGCGGGGCTGAAGTGGTACGAAAAACAGTTATGCACGAGGTCGCCGGTGCGAAAGCCTGCCGCATGAAGCGCGCGTGCAAGCCGCCAGTAGTCGGGACGCTTCCCTTCGGGCTCGTAGATCGGACCGGGTGATGCGAAGACCTGCCGCGCACGCTGGCCGCCGTGTCCCCATCCGGCGGCGGCGAAGCCGCCAAACGGTCGATCCGCCTTCTGCAGTTCCAGCAGCTCGGACTTGCGCACGACCGGAAGCGAGGCGAGCGCCGCCCGCGAAGTGAGCTCCTGTACGGCGACGCCGGAGAGCGTGCGCCCGAACCAGGGCGCGTGGGCTCGCGCATAGGCAATCTGCTCGCGCAGCGCCGCGAGTTGCGCGCGCTCGCGCAATCCGGGATCACGCGTTTCCAGCGTGTCGAAATGCTCGGTCATCGCTGCGTCAGCGAGACACGCGTTTGGTTGGCGATCAGGCCAGCCAGCGCTTGCGGCGGCGGTAATGCTTGACGTCGCGGAAGCTTTTCCGTCCGGCAGTCGAAAGGCCGAGATAGAACTCCTTCACATCCTCGTTCTGCGCCAGCTCGCGCGCGGCGCCATCCATCACCACGCGGCCGTTTTCCAGGATGTAACCGTAGTCGGCAAAGCGCAATGCGACGTGGGTGTTCTGCTCGGCGAGCAGGAAGCTGACGTTCTCCTTCCGGTTCAGGTCGCCGACGATGTCGAAGATTTCCTCGACGATCTGCGGCGCCAGCCCCATCGAAGGCTCGTCGAGCAGGATCATCGACGGCCGCGCCATCAGCGCCCGGCCGAGCGC